>CAXUNV010000001.1:0-35393 GCA_964252355.1 uncultured Chthoniobacterales bacterium
ACCGGTCGACCTCCGCACCGCGGTCCCGGGTTCCGCCATCCAGGTAACAGGCGGGGACGTCGCGCGCGGCAAGTTCCGTACGCAGCAGTTTCAGCATCGTCACAAATTGGCTGAAGACCAAAACGCGGTGTCCCCCGTCGATGGCTTCCTCCAACAGTTCGGCCCAAAGGTCCACTTTAGCCGAAGGCACCTTCTCCGCCGGATCCAACAACCGCAAGTCGCAGCACGCTTGGCGCATCCGCAATAAGGCGGTGAGCACCGCCAAGCGCGCCGAGCCGGTGTCTTTCGCCCCAGCTTTCGCCCACGTCTCGCGCCCGTGGCGATGAAGCTTCTCATAGAGCTCGCGCTGCGCACCCGTGAGCTCGCAAAAGGCGACTTGCTCGATCTTCTGCGGCAGTTCGCGGACCACGTCGGTCTTGCGCCGCCGGAGCAGGATGGGACGTAGGCGTCGGGCGAGGCGGGCGCCCTCCCCCGGCGAACCCCGGCCGATGGGCAATTCGTAGCGTTCGCGGAAATCTTCCCGGGTGCCAAGGTAGCCGGGCATGACAAAGTTGGCGATGGACCAAAGGTCCCGTACGGAGTTCTCGATGGGCGTTCCGGTCAGTACGAAACGGTGACGGGCGCGCAGCGCGCCGGCCGCTTGCGCATTCTGCGTGTCCGGATTCTTGATGTGGGTGGCTTCATCCAAGATGATGGCGCCGAAGCCGACGGAGCGATACTGGGCGGCGTCTCGCCGCAAAAGCGGGTAGCTGGTTAGGACCAAATCATGGTTCGCGAGGTGGTTGAATCGCGCGGCGCGGTCCGGGCCAGCGATGGTCAGCAACCGCAGGTTTGGCGCGAAGCGGGCCGCTTCACGCTGCCAGTTGAAGACGAGGGAGGCGGGGCAGACCACGAGGGAAGGGCCCGGCACCGTCGTCAGGAAGGCGAGGGCCTGGAGGGTTTTGCCGAGGCCCATCTCGTCGGCGAGGATGCCGCCAGCACCATTGCGGCGAAGCTCCTGCATCCACGCGACCCCGCGTTTTTGATAGTCGCGCAGGACCGCCGCGAGCGCAGGGTGATCTGCCGGCCGCAAGTCGCCGGCCTGGGCGCCCGGCTCAGCCGCCAAGCGTTCCCACGCCACGTCCCCTTGGACGCGCCCCCCCGGCAGCTCGCGAAAGCTCGCGTCAAGGAACGCCGCTTCGCGGCGGTGCACCCGGAAACGCCCGGGTCGCACTTGGTTGCCCTGACACTCGGCCAAGACCGCTTCAATCTCGCTCAGGGTGTCGCCGTTGAAAACCGCCGTGCGTCCATCTTTCGCCTTGGCTGAAGTCCGACCCGAGCGGAGGAGCCGTTGCACGTCGGCGGCCGAGAAGCGGTCGCCTGAGCTTGACTCCAGCGTGTAAGAAAACTCGAACCAATCTTCGCCCGAACTGAGCACCTCCAAACGTGGTGAGACCCGGTCCAAGTCTCGGCTGACGTGCGCAAACCGGCTGCCCACCGAAACTTCCCAGCGGGACTGCCAGCGGGGCAGGTCGCGCGCGAAGAAATCCAGGATCAAGCGTTCGCCGCGCAGCACAAACTCACCCTGAGCTGAGGGCCCACGAAAGCCGGCCGCTTCGACCTCGTCGGCGCACCGTTTCTCTAACGCGGCGTTGCGGGTGCGCGGTCCGTCCGGCGTGGGGTAGACGAAAAAGTCGCTGGCGGGCGTCACCCCCCAACTGACGATGCGTTTGCCGTAACGGAATTGCAGTCTGACCGCGAGGTGATTGAGCGAGCCCTCCACCGTGGCGATCACGTCTGGCCGGCCGGGCTCGGCTGCACGTACGGGCAGGACGTTGGGCACTTGGAAGTGGGCGGCTAAACCGGGCAATTCACGGGCCGCAAACGACCCTGCTTGCTCCGCGGACAAACGCACCGGGGCGTTCAGCACAGGGAGGTACGCCGGAGACAAACCCGGCGCGACCGGCGCGAACCGCCGGTCCCCGTACCACCATGCGGCGCGCCCGCCGACCAGAAGGTTGCCGGACGGTATTTGGGCGGCGAGGGTCAACGCGCCGTCCGGCTCGTGGCGCATGGTCAGTTCGGGCCGCAGCGCCTGTTCTGCGACGGTGACGACCAAGCCTCGCCCGAGCGTCAAACGCGCAAAGCCCCTCAGGACGTCGAGGGCCTCCAAAAAGTCGTCGCGCGCGAGCGAGACCATGCCGGGCAACCCACCGTCGGCGAACCGGCGCACGGCTGCCAGCACGCGGGCGTCGCCTTCCGACGCACGGAACTTGCCGGAAGCCGGCAAGGCGCTTGCCAGCACGCGGCGACCCTCGCAATGGGCTTCAAACCCTAAGGTGACCGCGCCCCGCTCCCAAGCCGAAAGGAAGTTGGGCGGCAGCACCACAGACAACTCCAGCAGTGGTCCGGGTCCGTCCGTGGTGATGAGCGGACCACTCTCGACCGGCGCTGGCTTCGACGCTCCTGACACGGCCCGCGGCGTGGGCGGAGTGATCGTCGGGGCGAGCCACCGCAGGCCGACGGCAAGGGAGTGCGCGCAGATAACCCCAAAGTTTTGGGAGGCGCGGCAAGAACAGAGGTTTTCGACATCCGTCGCGGTCCGGATCTTAAGCCCGCAACGGTACTCCGTTTCGCCCTCGCGGACCCGGCCCTGCAGCAGCGGCGCTCGGTACTCCGCGGCGCTGACGCGACCCATCTGCACCAGGGCACGCGCTTGCTTCATCGCCTGCCAACCGCCCGCATCCATCAACAACCGTTCGGTGATCGCCACGTCCGCCATACCGGGATGGGCAATCACGCGGCGAATGCCGCGGAATGCAAGGCGGGGAGAAAGAGAATTGTCTCAATGGCAACAATTGTATGAATTGTACTGAGCAAGCTCCGGCATGGTTCGTGCGAACGGCATCGCTTCGCCAGTTCTCGGACCGATACAATTGATGCAATTGGTCCAATCGGTGCCATTGTCCGCCCGGCATGAAGCTGCTTGCCATCGCCAACCAGAAAGGGGGTGTGGGAAAGACGACCACCGCCGTCAACTTGGCCGTCTGTCTGGCGGAGAAAGGCAAACGCGTGTTGCTCATCGACTTGGACCCGCAAGGCAATGCCACGAGCGCACTTGGCGTGGAGGGAGCGGCAGGCAACAGCCTATACGAACCGCTGATCGGCGAGGCCAGCGTTGCTTCTAAAGTCATGGCTACCCGCAACGACCGGCTCTCGATCATCCCGGCCGATCTTGATTTGGCGGGCGCGGAAATTGAAGTCGCTCGCCTGGAGGATCACCTCACCCGGTTGCGCAAGGTGCTGGCGGCGTTCGTACGGTCGGCACCTTACGACTACGGCCTCCTCGATTGCCCGCCTTCACTGGGCATCCTCATGACCAACGCCCTCGCGGCGGCGGATGCGCTCCTCATCCCTCTCCAATGCGAGTACTTCGCCTTGGAGGGGCTTTCTAAGATCGTAGGCATCGTGGAACAAATCCGGGGCGTGAACCCGCACCTCACCGTGGGAGGGATCGTCATGACGATGTACGACGCGCGCACGAACCTCAGCCAGCAGGTGGTCGATGAAGTCCGGCAACATTTCGCCGCGTTTGTTTACCAGACGATCATCCCACGCTCGGTACGCCTGGGCGAAGCGCCGAGTTTTGGGCGGCCGATCATCGAGTACGAGCCGCACGGGGTGGGCGCAACGGCTTACCGGGCGCTGGCGTTGGAGTTCCTGCAGCGGGAACGGGGAACGATTAAATTCGTGACGCCGCCCGCGCCGGGCAAGTGAGGAGAGGGACCCTCGGGGGCCGCACGTCGGCGCGCGTCGACCGTCGAACATCCCTCATCACGACGGATTGTGATTGACCCTACTAACCTGGTAGGGCATCCTGCGGTCCATGAGCGCCCCGGTTGCCGACCGATTGGTCACTCCGCTGCTGTCCGCAACCGCGTCGCCGGACGTCGCCAACGACGGCGCAGTCCGGGGTCGGGTCAGCGCGGCTGAGCCTGAGCGGTTCGTCAACGAAGTCACCCCAGCGCCCCGGACCGACCCGGCGGGTTACCGCTTGACGGTGGCCGGCTTGGTGAGCCGCACTTGGCAGTTCTCGTTGAGCGACCTGCGCCTGCTCTTTGCGGACCAAGCGGCACCCGACGCCTCCGGTGAGGAAAGCGCCTTTCAGGGGTGCCATCTTGAGGACGTCTTGGGATTCGTTGGGGTGAGTCAGCCCGCGGCGTACCTGGAGCTGATCGGGGTGCAGGGCCCGGGTGGGGAAAGCTCGCACGAGCCTGCCGTGGGTTTCCTGCCGCTGCGGGATTTGCAGGCGGATCAACCGATCTTGCTTGCCTGGGCGAAGGGCGGGCGAGCGTTGGGCAGTGGCGAGGGTGCGCCGCTGACGGCGGTTGTGCCTGAGGGCGGCTCGCCGCGCCTGATCCGTGGGCTCCACCGGGTGAACCTGTTGGTTTTGCCGCCGCTCTGGGCGGTGCGTTGAACGAGCGCCGTACCCAACGTGCGGGAATGGGTGCGGGTCCCCTAAAGCACGCCGGCGAGTCTTTACGTCCTCCGGCACTCGGGCCTCCGCCGACGATGCACGCCAGTCGATCTCAGACGGTCAGCCGCCGGACCACCGCTGAGCCTTGATGGTTAAGCCCATGGGTTGTCCCTGCCGAAGCCCCAGACGTAGCTTTCGGCGTCGCACGCATCGTGGCCTCTTCCGGGATAATCCTCATGGTCGTGCGGCTCGGTGACCATTTCCGCACCCGCGGCCTTCGCTCGAGCGCGGTGCGCATCGGGGTCGGGCAGGTAGATGTAGATCGGCATAGTGTTGCCGCCCGCTTCGGCGCGTGCTCCCCTGGCGCAAGCGGGGGGCGGCCTGCGTCCTGCGGCCATTTTCGCACTTCGGCTTTCGGTGCGTGCCTGCTAACGTCCGCGCCATGTTGTACGGTACCTTGTTCCTCAGCGTTGCCTCGGCTGCGCTGCTCACCGCGACCGCCGCGGCTGCCCCCTTCCGGGCTGCCTGGGTCGCCTCGGTTTACAACCTCAATTTTCCGTCCCGCGCCGGATTGCCTGCGGAGACCCAGCGCGGGCAGATCCGTGCGATTGTTGCCGGCGCCGAACGCGCCGGACTCAACGCGCTGCTGGTGCAAGTGCGCCCGGAAGGTGACGCCCTCTACGAATCCCACCTCGAGCCTTGGAGCCGTTATCTCACCGGGGTGCAGGGAGGTGACCCGGGGTACGATCCGCTGGCAGAGTTCATCCGGGAAGGCGCGCGACACGGGATTGCCATCCACGCCTGGATCAATCCATACCGTGCGGCCGCCAACGCCGGGGCGCCGCGCTCCCCCCTTCATGAAACGAGCCGGTTGTCGAGCAGTGTGCGCCGGGTGGGTGGGGCGCTCTGGCTGGATCCGGGCGATGCAGCGGTCCGTTTGCACCTGACGCAAGTCGTTCGTGACCTGATCCGGAAATACGAGCTCGCGGGCGTGGTCCTCGACGACTATTTCTATCCGTACCCCGGCAAGGGGTACGCGCGAGGGTCGTTTCCTGATCGCGTCACCTACGCGCGTTACCAAACGGGCGGCGGCGGGCTAAGCCTCGACGCTTGGCGACGGCAGAACGTGGACGACCTCATCGAAGGGCTACGCGCCGCGGTGAAATCGGTGCGGCCAAACGCCCTCTTCGGGGTGAGCCCGTTCGGGATTTACACGCACGGCCAACCGGCGGACGTGACGGCGGACTTGGATCAATACCACGACTTGTACGCGGACCCGGTGAAATGGTTGAAGGAAGGCTGGGTCGACTACCTGTCGCCACAACTCTATTGGCGCGACGGCAGTGCCCAGAGTTACTCCTCGCTCCTGCGCTGGTGGCGCAGCCCGGAAGTGAACCCGCACGGGGTCCCCATTTACCCAAGCATCGCCCTGGAGCGGCTCGGGCCGGGGTACGGCTGGCCGGCGGCTGAGATCGAACGCCAGCTCCGCCTCGAGCAGACGATCGGGCCGCGCGCGGCGGGTGGGTTTGTGCTCTGGAACGTCGGCCCCCTCTTGCAGAACCAGAAAGGGGTGGCGACGATCGTGGCCGGCACGCGAGGGTAAGCGCGCTCCGCGCGGTTCCCGGCGAAGGCAACCATGGCGAAAAGACGCCGGTAGGGCGAAGACCCAACCTGCAACTAGGGCAACTGTCTTATGCGATGCCTGCAGGTTGGTCTGAGCCGGCACGAAAAAACCCTGAAAGCGTCCTGAGATCGATCCAGCCTGGCACCCTCCGCCCGCCAAACCTTTGCCCTGAATGGCTGCCCGCCTCTGGCGGCCGGGTCTTCGCCCCACCGGGTCACCCGCAAGTTCGCGCCCGGTCCCTCCCGCTGGAAGCCACTCGCTCCGACCCGCTCCCCGTGCCATGGAAAGGCATGGACTACGTAAAGCTCGGATCGACTGGCGTGAAGGTTTCGCGCCTCTGCTTGGGCTGCATGAGTTACGGCTCGAGCAAGTGGCGCGACTGGGTGCTCGACGAGGAGGCGTCGCTCCCGTTCTTTCGCCAAGCGTGGGAGGGCGGCATCAACTTCTTCGACACGGCGGACATGTACTCAGAGGGCGCCAGCGAGGAGGTGACCGGGCGCGCGTTGAAAGCCCTGGGCATTCGGCGCGAGGAGGTGGTGATCGCCACGAAGGTTTTCAACCCGATGGGTTCGTCGCCGAACGAGCGCGGCACGTCCAAAAAACACGTGATGCACGCCATCGATGCGAGCCTACGCCGTCTCGGGGTGGATTACGTCGACCTTTACCAGATCCACCGTCACGACGACGAGACCCCGATGGAGGAGACGCTGGAAGCCTTGGCGGAGGTGGTGCAGGCGGGCAAGGCCCTCTACTTGGGTGCCTCGAGCATGCACGCCTGGCAATTCGCCAAATACCTTTACCTGGCAGATCGCTTGGGCTTGCCGCGTTTTGCGTCCATGCAGGACCACTACAACCTCGTGTACCGGGAGGAGGAACGCGAGATGATCCCACTTTGCCTTGAGGAAGGCGTCGGGTTGATCCCTTGGAGCCCGTTGGC
Organism: uncultured Chthoniobacterales bacterium; assembly: GCA_964252355.1. Classification (GTDB taxonomy): domain Bacteria; phylum Verrucomicrobiota; class Verrucomicrobiia; order Chthoniobacterales; family JAFAMB01; genus CAXUNV01. The sequence continues at coordinate 7,018 of CAXUNV010000001.1, forward strand.
GCGAGGATTCCTCGCAGGCAACCGGCAGCGCGCGCAAGGTGTGACCACGCGGGGCAAATCGGACGACTTTTCCCGTCATATGTATGATCAAGAAGCGGACTTTGCCGTGGTCGACCGGGTGACCGAGATCGCGAAACGGCGCGGTGCGACCAACGCTCAAGTGGCCCTCGCATGGATGCTGGGCAAGCCGGGGATCACCGCGCCGATCATCGGCGCGACCAAACCGCACCACCTGGAAGACGCGCTGAAGGCGCTCGACCTACGGCTTGAACCGTCGGACGTCGATGCCTTGGAGGCGCCGTACGTCCCGCACCCGGTGCTGGGCCTTTCGGGACCGACGCCTAAGAAGTAGGAGGTACATCCGCTCGGTCGGCGGCCGCGGCACCGCCGGTATGCCGGTCTAACGGAACGTTAGCTTTTCCCCGCTTCCGCTCGGTCCCGCTCGGTTAAATCTCCCCGACGCGGATGCAGGCCGCGCGGCGGCTAGGCATTTTCTCCTCCAGGGCCGGGATGATCTCCTTACACTTTTCCTTTACGTAAGGGCAGCGCGGATGAAAGACGCAGCCTGCAGGCGGGTTCAGCGGCGATGGGGGATCGCCTTGCAGGATGATGCGTTGTCGCGTCCGTTCCCTTTCGGGATCGGGAATGGGCACCGCGCTGACCAGCGCGCGCGTGTAAGGGTGGAGCGGGTTTTCCACGACCTCGGCCGCGGGACCGATCTCCACCAACCGACCGAGGTACATCACCGCGATGCGGTGCGAAATGTATTTCACGACCGAGATGTCGTGGGAGATGAAGATCATCGTCAGCTCGCGCTCGCGGCAGAGGCGCAGGATGAGGTTGATGATCTGCGATTGGATGGAGACGTCCAACGCTGAGACAGGTTCGTCGGCGATGAGCAGCTTCGGCTCCGGCGCCAGCGCGCGGGCGATGGCGATGCGTTGCCGTTGGCCGCCGGAGAATTCATGCGGGTAACGCCGCATCTGGTGGGCGGACAACCCGACCGTCTTCATCAACTCCCCCACCCGCGCCAACAACTCCGCCTTCCGTAACCTGCCACGGGTCTGGATGGCTTCCGCCAGCGTGTCGTAGACCGTCATACGCGGGTTGAGCGACGCGTACGGGTCTTGGAAAATCATCTGGAAGTTGACCCGCTCCGCCCGGACCCGGCGACTGTCTAGCCCGGACAGGCTGCGTCCTTCCAAAAGGACGTCGCCCGCGGTGTGGCGGACCAGCTGCATGACCGTCCGCGCCAGGGTGGACTTGCCGCAACCAGACTCGCCCACCAAGCCGAGGATTTCGCCCTTCCGCAGGGCCAACTCGATTCCGTCCACAGCTTTGACTGCGCCTGCCGGCTTCCGGATGACGGTGCCTCGGAAGAGGGGAAAATGGGTCTTGAGCCCGCGGAGTTCCAGGAAGGAGTTCATGCGCCGACAGGGGTACGCAGGTCGTGCAATTCACCCCCTTGATAGCGCACGCAGGCGGTGGAGTGCGCGGCCGCGAGTTCCTGCAGCCGGACGGGTTCGGTGCACTTGGGTTCCGCGAACGCGCACCGCGGGTTGAACGGGCAACCCGGCGGCGGCGTGACCAGGTTGGGCGGCATGCCGGGAATGCTGAAGAGCGGTTTACCCTTCTCGTGGAGCGCGGGAATCGATTGTTGCAGGGCCGCGTTGTACGGGTGCATGGGGTGACGAAAGATCTCCGCAGTCGGCGCCGACTCGACGATCCGCCCGGCGTACATCACGTTGACGTGTTGGCAGAACGACGCCACCACCCCGAGGTCGTGGGTGATGAAGATCACCGCGGTACCCAAATCGCGCTGGCGCCGCTTGATCAGCTCTAAGATCTGGGCCTGCACGGTGACGTCCAGCGCGGTCGTCGGTTCGTCGGCGATGAGCAGCTCCGGCCGGCTGATCAGGGCCATTGCGATCATCACGCGTTGGCGCATCCCGCCCGAGAATTCGTGCGGGTAAAAATGGACGCGTCGACCGGCGTCTTGGATGCCGACTTCTTCCAGACTGACGACGGCTTGGTCGAGCGCGCGGCGCCGGCTGATGCGCTCGTGCACCCGCAATGGCTCGATCAGCTGCTCCGAAATCCGCAGGTAAGGATTGAGCGACGTCATCGGGTCCTGAAATATCATGGAGATCCGTTTGCCCCGGATCTGTCGCAACGCCTCGCCTTGGCATCGCAGCAGGTCCACGCCGCCGAAGCGCGCGCTCCCGCCCACGATCCGGCCGGGCGGTTGCGGGACGAGCCCAAGCAGGGAGTAACCGGTGACCGATTTGCCGGAGCCCGATTCACCGACGATGCCCAGGGTTTCGCCCGCTTCGAGCGCGAAGGACACGTCGTCCACGGCCCGCACGACGCCGGCCCGCGTGTAGAAATAGGCTTTGAGGTTTTCGACGCTCAACAGCGGCATAACGGCGAGGTCAATCCTTCGCGGATTTCGGGTCGAGGGCGTCGCGCAAGCCGTCACCCAGGAAATTTAGCGAGAAGAGCGTCGAGGAGAAGAAAACCGCCGGAAAGACCAGCAGCCACAGGGAGGTTTCCATCGTACGCGCCCCGTCGTCGAGCAGTGCGCCCCAGGAACTCAGCGGCGGCGGCACACCCAATCCGAGAAAACTGAGCACGGCTTCGAGCAACATCACGTCGGGCACGGTCAGGGTGGTGTAGATGATGACCGGACCCAACACATTTGGAATGAGGTGTCGCAGGATGATGCGTCGCTCGCTCAACCCAAGGGAGACGGCTGCCTCCACGAACTCTTGGCGCCGCAGGGAGATGATCTGCCCGCGCACGATGCGCGCCATGGTCAGCCACTCCACCGCGCCGATCGCGACGAAGAGCAGGATGAAGTTACGGCCGAAGGTCACCATCAAGAGGATGACGATCACGGTGAACGGCAGGGCGTAAAGGATGTCGACCAGCCGCATCATCAACACGTCGACTTTGCCGCCCAGGAATCCGGCCACGGCACCCCACAGCACCCCGATGACCACCGAAACCAAGGTCGCGGCAAAACCGACCGCCAACGAGATCTGGCCGCCGATCAGCACGCGGGTCAACAGGTCGCGGCCGAGCGCATCCGTGCCGAACAGGTGACGACGCGTCGATTTCTGGTAACGGTAGCGCCCCTCTTCTTGCGTTTCACCCCGGGCGACTTTGGAAACGAGTTCCGCCCGTTCGGCCGGGGTTTTGTCCAAGAACTCGTCCTCCAAGTTAGACAAGGCGAGATAGGCGACGCGCCCCCGCGCCCCTTGGTGGGCGTCCATGCGCGCCACGATGGTGTCCAGGGGACGGCTGGCTTTGAGGCTCAACTCCGTCTCCTCATACGTGTAGCCGGTGAAGAAGGGACCGATGAGACAAACCAAAGCCATCAACCCGAAGTAAAAGAGGCTGCCAAGCGCCAGTCGGTTGCGCTGCAGGCGATGCCAAGCGTCGCGCCAAAGGGATGTGCCGGCGACGGCCGGTTCCTCGTGCAGACCCGCAGGTCGCGTGTTGGGTAGGACAACCGATGGGGTGCTCATGTTCGCGCGTCAAGTACGGCTCTTCGGATCCAGCAGGGCTTGCGCCACGTCCGAGACGAGGTTGAAGAGGACGATTAGGGTGCCAAAAAAGATGACGGTACCCAGGATGAGAGGGTAATCGCGGTTGAACACCGACTTGATGAATTCCTGGCCAAGCCCCGGGACATTGTAGATCTTTTCCACCACAAATGACCCGCTGATGAGACCGGCGAAGGCGGGACCCAGGAACGAGACGACCGGCAGCAGACCGCCCCGGAGCGCGTGCCGAACGATGATTTGGTGATCCGGGACGCCTTTGGCCCGCGCCGTCCGGATGAAGTCTTGGTGCAACACGTCGAGCATGCCGCCGCGGGTCAGCCGGGCGATGTTGGCGGCATAGAAAAGGCCAAGGGTGACGGCGGGCATCACCGCCGGGTGCAGGGGCACGTAATCCAACCCGTACCAGCCGCTCACGGGCGCAATTTTGAGGCCCAAGCAAAAGACCAAGGCGAGGATGGGCCCGAGGACGAAGGTGGGTAGGCAGATGCCGAGCATGGCGGCAGACATCGGCAGGTAATCCCAAAGCTTGTTCCGGTTGACCGCCGCGACGACTCCCGTCGTGACGCCGACGACCAGCGCGATGAGGAAGGCCAGCGTGCCGATCTGCAGCGAGATGGGAAAGGCGCGCGCGATCACCTCAGTCACCGAACTGCTTTGGTAGGTGTAGGAAGGCCCGAAGTCGAAGCGCACGACCTTGCCCAGGTAGGCGAGGTATTGCTGCCAAAGCGGTTTGTCCAAGCCGTAGTATTCGTTGAGCTTGGCGATCACCTCCGGCGTGGCTTGACGTTCTGCGCTGAACGGGCCGCCCGGGACGATCTTGGTGAGGAAGAAGGTTAACGTCAGCAGGATCCAGAGGACCGGGATGAGTTGCAGCAGCCGGTTGAGGACGATCTTCAGCATGTGGGGAAAGCCGAGTGGCGTCGCCCTGCCCTGGCATTTGCCTTGAGGGCGGCCGTGGTCAGAAGGGCCAACGCAGGCGCGCGGCTCTGGCGGAGCGTTTGCATGACGTCAGCGCGTCGCCTGTTTGCCGGCGACCTCGTCTTCCGGCGCGGGTTGCAGGTCGATGAATTTATAGTTGTGGTTGTCCAACACGAGGGGAGTCCAATTGCGCACCGACGGCTGGATCAGGTAGTCGCGCACGTACCAATAAAGCAAGACGACGGGCGCCTCGTCTAAGAACAGGTTTTCGGCTTGGCGCAGAACGTCGAGTCGGCGCTGCGGGTCGCCGATCCGGTAGGATTGCGCGAGCAGTTCGTCATACTTCGGGTTTGCCCAGTTGGTGTTGTTGTTGCCGTTACCCGTCGTCCACATGGCAAGGAACGTCGACGGGTCCACGTAATCACCGATCCAAGCGGATCGAGAAATTTCGTAGTTTTTTTTGTTCTGGGTGTCTTGGTAGACCTTCCACTCTTGGTTCTGCAGGCCGACGTCGATGTTGAGTTCCTCTTTCCACATCTGTTGCACAGCCTCGGCGATGATGCGGTGGGACTCCATGGTGTTGAACAGGATGTCAAATTTCGGGAAACCCTTCCCGTTGGGGTACCCCGCATCGGCCAGCAGCTTTCGTGCGCGCTCCGGGTCAAAGCCGTACTTGTGCAGGGGTTCGTAGCCTTCCATGCCGGGCGGCGTGTACCCCGTCGCCGGCTTTTGGTTCGCCCGGAGGATGTTCCGGCAGATCGCTTCGCGGTCGATGGCGTAATTGAGCGCTTGGCGCACCCGCACGTCCCTTAACGCCGGCCGGTCGACGTTGATCCGGTAGAAATAAACCCCCAGGTAGGGATCGAGCCGCAGCATGTCCGGGTAGATGCGACGGTAGCGTGGCGTCTTGTCGAGCGGCACGTCATAACTCTTGTGCAGTTGCCCGGCCAGGAACGCGCGGTCGTAAGTCGCCTGATTCTCGATGGTGAAAAACTTGATGCCGTTCAGTTTCACGTTGGCGGCATCCCAATAGAGCGGATTTTTCTCCACTTCGATGACGTCGTTTTCCCGCCACGTCTTCAGGCGGAAAGGGCCGTTGCCGACGTTGTTGCCTGGCCGGGTCCACTTGGTGTCGCGCGTGCCGATCTGGCCGAAGCGAAGGATCGTGCCGGGGTGTACCGGGGTCCAAGCGTCGTGCTGCAGCATCGAGAGCAGGTACGGCGTCGGGCCAACAAAATCGAGGCGGAGGGTGTGGTCGTCCAAGGCTTTCACACCCACGTCGTTGAAATCCTTGGTCTTGCCGTGAAAGTAGTCCTCGCCGCCTTTCAGGATGAACAACATGTCCGCGTAGGGCGCGGCGAAGTTGGGGGTGAGAAAGCGCTGGTAGCTGAAGACGAAATCCTGCGCCGTGACGGGATCGCCGTTGGACCAGCGCCGATCCTCCCCGATGTGGAAGGTCCAGCTAGAGAAATCGTCGTTGTGTTCCCAAGACTTCGCCATGCCGGGAACGGACTTGGCTTGGTCGTCCTTGTCGCAGCCGACGAGACCTTCAAGCATCGACATGATGATGTGGTGCTCGGGAACCCCCTGCGCCTGTTGGGGGTCGAGGGTGCGCGGCTCAGAACCTTCGCAAAGGAGAAGCACCTTCGCGCGCGTTGCCTCTTCCAAGGTGCGGCTATCGATGCGGGCGCCTTCCGCCCGCAGGCGACCGGCCCAGGGCAGGAAAAGCGCAACCGCCAGCGCCCCTAAACCGACACCGGCAGAAATTCTGTTCATCGTTGATGCCTTAATTTGACGACAAACCCATTTTCTTGAGGAACGAGCCCACCGACGGCTTGCGCCCAAGGAAGCGTTCAATGGATTCGTCGATCTCGCGCGCATTACCTTGCGCGTAAATTTCGTCCCGCAAGCGCCGCCCCACCCCTTCGTCTAGGTAACCGCCCGGGGCGGCTTCGAAGACGGCGGCCATGTCGGCGGCGATGGCGTCGGCCCAAGCGTACCCGTAATAGCCGGCGTCGTAGCCGACGAGGTGGCCCCACGAAGCGACTAAGGCGGTGGCCGGATCCGGAGGCAGAAAGATTTCGCCGAGGACCGCGTTGCTGTACCCGGCGAGGTTCGCCAAGTCAGGGCCGGTGGCAGAGGCGCCGTGCAATCGCAGGTCCAAGATGCCGAACGACAATTGCCGGCGGTAAAAACAACCTTTGGTTGCGAGATCGGCCGCGCGCAGCGCCGTCAGGGTCTCCGCCGGCACTTTCTGGGTCTCATCGCGGTAATCGGCCGCAAACCCATCAAGCACGGTTTTATCCCACGCGAAGTACTCCAACATCTGCGAGGGAGCCTCGACAAAATCCGTCGGGACGTTCGTCCCGGAAAACCGCACGTCCTTCGCCCGCGTCAGGATGGCGTGCATCGCGTGACCAAACTCGTGGAAGATCGTGACGACATCCTCATGCCGCATGAGCGCGGGTCCCCCCCCTTCCGGCGGCGGAAAGTTGCAGATCAGTTCGGTGGTGGGCCGCAGGTAGGTGCCGTCGCCAAGCTGCTTCCCATCGACCAACGAGAAGTTGGCAAAATGGTTGAATTTTCCCGGGCGCGGGAAAAGATCCATGTAGAGCAGCCCCAACGGTTCCCGGGTGCCTCGGTCGAGGACGGCGTACGCTTTTAGGTCGTCGGCGTATTTCGACGGCGGGTTCACCTCCCGGATCTCGATCCCGAAGATGCGTTCGTAGACGCCGAACATGCCGGCCAGAACTTTGTCGACGGGAAAATAGACCCGCAGCGACTCTGCATCCACGCGGAACCGGTCCTGCCGCACCCGTTCCGCGCAGAACCGCCAATCCCACACGTTCACCTCGGAGCTCTCCTGGCCCGGGAGCGCGCCCTTGACGGCGCGGAACTCCGCCAACTCACCTTGGAATTTCGGCTCGAGCCGCTCCTTGAGGTTCTCCAAAAAGCCAAGCGCCGTCGCGCCGTTTTTGGCCATGCGTCCCTCGATGCGGTAATCGGCCCAAGAAGCGTACCCAAGTCTCCGGGCGATGTCGGTCCGCAGGCGCAAGATGTCCGCAAGCAAGGAAAGGTTGGGATCACGCGCCCGGTTGTCACGGGCCAAGTAAGCGCGCTTCCGGGTCGCCTCACGGATGGCGTGGTCGACCACGCTCTCGTACTGGAAAGCCACGTTCACGTCGACGACGTAACCGCCGTCCTCCCCCTGCAAGCGGGCGAGTACGGCCGGCGGAACGCCTTCCAGTTCTGCGCGGGAGAAGTGCACCGGAGCGTCGGCGTTGTTGATGTTGACCTCGAAAGTCGTCTCTTTGCGCGTCAGTTCCTTGCGCAGGCGTTCGATCTCGGCGCGTTCGGCCTCGGGCGCGGCGAGACCGGCGCGCTTGTAATCGCGCAAGGTCTCATCGAGCAGGCGCCGGTCCTCGCCCGCCAAATCGGGCTTCGTGGCCGCAAACGCCTTCACGGCCCGGTAAACCTCGGGGCGGTACTCCACGCCGACAGACCATTCCTGCAGCTTTTCCAGCGCCTCGACGGCCGCGGCACGCATCGCGGGATCGGGGTGGGCCTGCTGCAGAATGGTGATCCGGTTGGTCGCTTGCGCGACATCGGACGCGGCATTGTCCAATGCTCCGACCGTGTTTTGAAAGGTGACGGCTTCGGGCGACACCGCGCCGATGGCCGCGAAGGCTCGGTCGCCCGCTTCGATGGCCGCGTCGGCGCTGCGCATGATCTCGGCGGGAGCAGCCTCGAAAGTCGGGACCGAAAGGCGGCCGTGAAAAGTGGCGGACCGAGCCTGCAGGTCGCCGAGCTTGAGGGTTGGAGAGTCTTCCGCCGCGCGTGACAGCGGCAGAAGTGCGCAACCGGCAGCAAAAAGGGCGGACGCGGCGATAATCTTGGTCATGGGGACGCCGGCGGTCCGGGCCGCCTGGATAAAAGCCGCAATATGGATGCGGGGTGCCGGTTTGCAAACGGCGCGGGTCCGGAGGGGCAAGCTGGAACAATGGGCGAGTTGCCGCTCCGCTTGGAGTTCCACCTCTCCCGATTACGAGCTAAAACGGTCTTCGGTCCAGGGATCGCCCACGTCGCTGTAGCCGCGGTTCTCCCAATAGCCGCGGCGCAGCGTCTCCCGGAACTCGATGGCGCGGATGAACTTGGCACCTTTCCAGGCGTAAAGCTTTGGGATGATCATCCGGGCCGGGCCACCGTGCTCCCGCGAGATGGGGGCACCGTTCAAAGTGGTGGCGATCAGCACGTCGTCATCCAAGCATGGTCCCAGCGGCACGCTCACCGTGTAACCGTCGTAACCCGTCACGAGCAGGTATTCAGCGCCTTTTTTCGGTTGGACGAGATCGACCAAGGTGAAAAACGCGACACCGCCCCACCGGCAATCGTATTTGGTCCACGTCGTCACGCAGTGGAAGTCGCTGACGTCGACGAAGGCCGGCAAGGCCTGGAACTCCTGCCAGCTGATGGTCCGGGCATGCTTCACGTGCCCGGAAAGTTCCAAGGTCCATTCGCCTACAGGAACTTCGGGCCGAATGCCAAGATCAAGGACGGGGAAGCCTGACGTGAGGTGTTGCCCGGGCGGCAGGCGGTCCGTGGAGCGCACCGCTGGCCTGAGCCGGCCAGCCATCTTCTGCGCCCAGCGTTCCTTACGCGCCGTGATCGACGGGTCCATCGCGGTGCGCCCGGGAGAGCTGGCGAATGGCGTCGCGCAGTTCGGCCGCTCGCTCATAAGCCTCGTCGGCGATCGCCCGTTCCAAGTCGCGCTCCATCAACTCGAGCGGACTCAACGGCGCGTTGTCACGGACTTCGGACAGCCACTCGTTCAGGAACGCCAGCTCGGTGCTGTTGTCGATCCATTGCGCTTGGCCGATGGCGCGGTAGAACTCCTCGATGCGTCGCTTCCCGTTCTCGATGGTTTCGATGGCCCGGGAGGTCCGCTCGGCGCGCAACTCGACCGAAGCGTGCGCCCGGGTGTTCATCATGATGACGTAGGGGCGGTACTGTTCAAACGACCATTTCCCCTCTTCCTCCTCGCAGTGCTCCGTCACGAAGTCGAACAAGCGCAGGTTGCGCTCGGTATCGCGCGCCACGGCGGGGAAATCGCGCAACTGAAACTGGCTGAGGTAGCGGTGATAATATTGCACCCCTTCCTGTTGCAGCGCGTTAAGGTCGGCTTCGTCCAGTTGGTAAGTCTCGCCTCGATTGCCCGCCTCGCGCGCCTGGGCTTCGTGGTACTCCAGAAGGGATTCGAAGCCGAAGGGCCGTTGCCCGTCGGGCCTGCCGGTCACTTCCATTTGGATGAGGCCAAGATCGATCCGCAACTGCAGCTTCTCGCGACCATCATTGCCGAGGACCTTGCGGGCTTTCACCGTGCCGGGCTCGTGCGGCCATCCCTCGAGCAAATTGTTTAGATCTAGGTTGCTCACCGGCGTAATTATCGGGTCGGGCGAGCCGTTGTCAAAGGACGCGCGGAGCTTCGAGAGGGACTCCAAAAACCGCAAAATAAGCACGACGCCCGATGACAGGATCCGGAAACGAGGTAGCTCGCCGACGGTGGTGAGAGTGGCTACCGCGCATGGATTCGAACCATGAATAACGCCTCCAAAGGGCGCTGTGTTACCGTTACACCACGCGGTAAGAACAAGCCGGGCGTACTCTGGAAGAGATTGGCCCTGCCCGCAAGCGTCATTTGCCGGCCGGGACCAAGAGGCAGTGGCCCGTCATCTCCACGGGAACTTTCAACCCGAGGAGTTGAAGCAGGGTGGGCGCGATGTCGGCCAGGATGCCGTCCTCCAGCCGGTACTGCCCGGCATCGGCCGCCACGTAGAGCAGGTGCACCAAATTGGTGGTGTGAGCGGTGTTGGGCGAACCGTCGGCGTTGCGCATCTGTTCGCAGTTGCCGTGGTCGGCGGTGACCAGGGCGCACCCACCGAGCCGCAGGGTCTCGCCGATCACTTGGCGCACGCCGTCGTCGACCGCCTCCACGGCGCGCACCGCGGCATCGACCACGCCGGTGTGGCCAACCATGTCCGGGTTTGCGAAGTTCAAAATGACCAAGTCGTAAGCCGCCATGCGCCGGACGACTTCCCGCGTCACTTCCGGTTCGCTCATCTCGGGTAGCAGATCGTAGGTCGCCACCTTCGGCGAGGGTACGATGGCGCGGTCCTCGCCGGGGAAAGGCATCTCGATGCCCCCGCTGAAGAAGTAGGTGACGTGCGGGTACTTTTCGGTTTCGGCGATGCGCAACTGCTTGCGGCCGGCTGCGCTGACCACCTCGCCGAGGATGTTGACCAGCGACTGCGGCCCGAAAGCGACCGGGCACGGGTACGTTGGATCGTAAGCCGTCAAGGTCACGTACCGGACCTGGGGAACGCTTTCGCGGTTGAAGCCGTGGAAGTCGGCGCGCAAAAACGCTTCGGATAACTGGCGGGCGCGGTCCGCCCGGAAGTTGAAGAAGAACACCACATCCGCATCGCGGACCCGCCGCTGATCCGGCCAGGAAAAGACGATCGGCTTAAGAAACTCGTCGGTCTCCTGCTCGACGTACCGGCGGCGAACGGCAACCGCGGGCGTCTCGGAGCTGCGCTCGCCGTGGCCGAGGACGATGGCGTCCCACGCCAGCTTGGTGCGGTCCCAACGTCGGTCGCGGTCCATGGCGTAGTACCGCCCCACGACCGTGGCGATGGTGGCACCGGTGCCACGCAACGCCCGGTCCAACTCATCCAGGTAACCCGCGCCCGCGGTCGGCGAGGTGTCACGCCCGTCCGTGATGGCGTGAACCACGATCTCTTCCACACCCTGGGCCGCGGCTTGCCGCGCCAGCGCCACCAAATGGTCCTGGTGGCTGTGCACCCCACCGTCCGAGACCAAGCCCAAGAAGTGCAGCCGCCGTCCCCGGGCCGCGGCGAACGCCTCATGGACGACCGGGTTGCGGGCAAGTTCCCCGTCGGCAATCGCTTTATTGATCCGCGTCAGGTCCTGATAGACGATACGGCCCGCCCCCAAGTTCAGGTGGCCCACTTCAGAATTGCCCATTTGCCCTTCGGGCAGCCCGACGTCCATCCCGGAAGCGCTAAGGAAGCTGCCAGGGTAGGCGGCGTACAGGTGGTCGTGGAACGGCGTGCGCGCCAAGAGCGTGGCGTTGCCATCGGCTTCCGCGTGCTCCCAGCCGCGCGGGTTGATGCCCCACCCGTCGCGGATGATCAGAATCACTGGTTTCGGCATGACGCGGGACGATCCAGCGGCCTGTTGCTTGTCTCTGATCTCTCGTCTCTTGTTCTAAACGTTCCCACGCCGCGTCCGCACGACGCCGCAGCCAGTCGGCGCCGTCAGCGTTTTTCCGGCTTTTCCGGGGCGGCTGCCACCGCCTTTTTGCGCCGGAGATAGTTTTGCCGGCGGCGACGTTTTTCCACTTTGTTGTGCTGTTTGCCCATGCGGCACCTATCCGTGAGGTGCGGTGCCGCATCAAGCTTCAACCGCGGCCAGCTTGGCTTCGGAACGGCCAGCCAGTTCCGCGTGAAACTGGTCTGGGTGCGGGGCTGGACCGTTCTCGTGGGTCCTTCCCCAATACGCGCTGAACGATTCACCAGGCTCACGCGCTTCCACGTACGCCGACAGCAGCGTGCGTACCCGGTCGGGGATCTCATGTTCCGTGACGGTCTTGGCGTGCAACCCGGCCAACCGGTCACCCGCCGACGACCCGCCGACGTACAGGGCGTACTTGCCAGGGGCGCGTCCCACGAAAGAGATGTCAGCGTTGTAGGGGCGGGCGCAGCCGTTGGGACATCCGGTCATGCGGATCAGCAACGGCTCCTCGCGTAACCCCAAGCCGTCGAGCACCGCGTCGACGCCGTCGAGCACGCGTGGAAAGATCCTTTCGCTTTCGGCCAGCGCCAAACCACACGTTGGCAGGGCCACGCAAGCGTGCGCGACCCGGCGCGCCGCGGTGAGCTTTGCCGGGTCGGTCACGCCGTAACGCGTCAGGGTGGCATCGACCTTCCCCCGCGCGTCGCTTGGCACGTCCGCGAGAATCAGATTGCAGTTGGTCGTCAGCCGGACGCCGCACCCGAACGTCTCGACGAGGTCCCGGAACGCCGTTTGGTACTGGGTTTTTGGCCCGTCCACGATACGGCCTTCTTGGACCCAAACGCCGCGAAACCAGCGACCGTCTGCCTGCTGATGCCAACCCAAGAGGTCTTCGACGGTGTCGAAATGGAGGGCTTTGGGCGCCTGCGCCTCGCCGTCAAACCGGTTCAAAAACTCCTCTCGAAACCAGTCGAGCCCGCGTTCCTCAATCAGGTACTTCAGTCGGGCGCGCTTCCGGTCCGTGCGGTTGCCGTAATCGCGCTGCACGGTGACGACGGCAACCGCGGCGGCCACCGCTTGATCTCGGTGCACGTAGCAGAGCGGTTTTGCCAACACCGGGTACGTGTCGGTTTTACCGTGAGACATGCCAAAGCCACCGCCCACCGTGACGGTATAGCCAGCCACCCGGCCGTCTTGCACGTGCGCCACAAAGCCCAGATCATTGGAGAGCACGTCGACGTCGTTCCGCGGCGGGACGGCTACCGCGATCTTGAACTTGCGCGGCAGGTAGTGCGTCCCGTAGATCGGGTCCGCCTCGGCAGGCGGCATGGGTTCGGCGTCGAACGGCTCTCCGTCCAGCCAGATCTCGGCATACGCCCGCGAACGGGAGAGGAAGGTTCGGCTAAGCTCTTCCGCCAGCCGCAACGTGTCGAGGTGAACCCGGTCGCCCCACGGCGCTGCCGGCGCGACGGTGTTGCGGACGACGTCCCCGCACGCACCCCACGTCGTGACGCCGGTCGCATTGATCCGGGCGATGCACTCCTGCAGCCGGCCTTTCAAGACCCCGTGCAACTGGAACCCTTGGCGCGTGGTGATGCGCAGGGAGCCATTGCCGAGCACGGTGGCCAAGCGGTCGTGCGCCAAGTATTGCGCGGGCGTCAACGCACCGCCCGGCAACTTGGATCGGACCATGAAAGACCAAGCTTTGTCCAAGCCCTGCTGTTTGCGGGCATTGCGCTGGTCGCGGTCGTCCTGCTGATAAGTGCCGTGAAACTTGAGGAGTTGGGCGGCTTCCTCCGAAACGTGATCGGCCGGACCGGCCAAATCCTCCCGGATCTGTCCTCGCAGCGCGTGGCTTTCGGCCTTGAGTTCTTCGACGTTTTTAGCAGGCATCCTTTTAAAAGAGAGTATCCCTATAGGTTTATCGTCTTCTGCCGCGAGTGCAAGGGGCAGCGTGCGCGCGCACCCTGGCGCGCAGCGGTACCCTGGTAAGCTTTTCTTCGCGTGTTCACGTCGCGCTGGCGACGGTCCCGATCGGGATGTAGACGTCTGGATGCGCCTTCTTTCTGCCGTTCTGACCGGCCTGCTTGCGACCTTGGCCCACGCCGTGGGGGACCCCGCACAGGATCTTGCCGATGCCGTCACCAAAGCCTCCGGGGCCGATGCGTTCAGCAAACTGCACCGGCTCCGCTTCACCTTTGTCGCGGAAGACGGTAACGCGAACGTGTTGTTGAGGGCCAAGCACGATTGGGACCTGACCAAGAAGACGGACGAGGTCGCTTGGAAGGACAAGAAGGTGACGCTCAACTTGGCGTCGCCACCAACGGACGGGGACGGCAAAGAGGCGTTTGCGCGTTGGACGAACGATTCCTATTGGCTGCTTGCCCCACTCAAACTCAAAGATGGCGGCGCGATGTCGGAAGCCGGCGGCACGGCTGAGCTGGACGGCAAAACTTACCAAGTTTTAAAGATGCATTTTGCCGGCGTGGGCATGACGCCGGGCGATCAGTACGCGTTGTACATCAATCCGGAAAGCCACCTGCTGGAGGCTTGGGACTACATGCCAAACCCGGAGACAAAGGTGCACGCCACCTGGGAAAAATACCAAGACGTGAACGGCATGCACTTGGCCACCTTCCATCACTTCGGGGATAAGGTGATTCGGTTCGAAGACTTGGCGGCAGAGTGAGAGGCGCGGAAATGCCGCCCGACGAGGAACGCCGGTGGGGCGAAAACCCGGCCGGCGGAGAAGGGCTGCTATCGCGAGAGAACGCGTGCCGGGCGGTTTGAGCCGGCGCGAGCTATCCGTGCAGCCCGCAGCATGCCGAAAGACCGTACGCACGATGCCTGCGGTGACCGTGTGCCCTGCAGTCATCTGCCCCACCCTGGTTCTGGCCGGCACCCTTCGCCCTCCGGCCGTTCCCTGGTGATGGTGACCGCGCTCGGCGGGCCGGGTTTTCGCCCCACCGGGTCAAGCGCCGGTTCCGGCCCTCCTCGGAACCCGCCACACGCAACCCGCGCACGGGGCGAAACTTTTTTCCTTCGTGAGCTTTTTGTCCTTCTGTTCCCCTTCGTTCCCTTCTGTTCGCCTTCCTGCTTCCCGGGCGGCCAAATGGCGTTTGCCGCCCCCAAAAAGCTGCCTTAAAGCAGGGGGATGTTCAACGGCACCTACACGGCGATCGTCACCCCGTTCCGCGAGGGCCAAGTGGATGAGGAGGCGTTTCGGCGGCTCATCGATTTCCAGATCGAACACGGGGTGGATGGCTTGGTGCCGGCGGGCACCACGGGCGAGGCAGCCACGTTGGACGTGGAGGAGCACCTGCGCGTGATCGAAGTTGCGGTTTCGCAAGCCGCTGGCCGTTGCCAGATCGTGGCCGGTACCGGGTCGAACTCGACGAGCGAAGCCATCGAACTCTCGGTGCGCGCGCAAGCGCTGGGGGTGGACGGGGTGCTGCTCGCCAGCCCGTACTACAACAAGCCGACGCAGGAAGGCCTGTACCGTCATTACCGGGCGATCGCCGAAGCCGTGAGCACGAAGATCATGCTCTACAACGTGCCCGGGCGCACGGCGGGTGAGATTGCCGTGGAAACTTGCGCGCGATTGGCCCGCGATTGCCCGAACATCGTCAGCATCAAGGAAGCGGGCGGCTCCTGCGACCGGGTCAGTGCCTTGCGGCGGGACTTGCCGGCCGGGTTCACCATCGTATCGGGTGACGATCCGTTGACGTTGCCATTCCTGGCGCTTGGAGCGGTCGGTGTGGTTAGCGTGGCGTCGAACGTGATTCCGGCGGAGGTGGTGCGCTTGGTGGCGGCGTTTCGCAAGGGGCATTTGGCGGAGGCGTTGGACCAACACCTGCGTTGGTACCCGCTGTTCAAGGATTTGTTCATCGAATCCAATCCCATCCCGGTGAAGGCGGCGCTGGCGTTGAGGGGTTTTATCGCGCCCGAGTACCGGTTGCCGCTGTGCGAGATGTCTGCGCCGAACCTTGATCGCCTGCGCCGCACGTTGAGTTTGCTCGGCCTGAAATGAAACGGCTGCTGGTCGTCGGGGGGAGCGGACGGCTCGGGTCGTCCATTCTACGGCAAGCCTCTGCGGACGCGGGCTGGCAGGCGTGCGGAGCCGGGCGAGGCGACGAGCTCGAGAGACTCTTAGGGAACTGCGACGTGGCGATCGACGTCAGTCAACCGGCAGGCACAAGGCGTCTCCTGGCTGCAGCCACACCGCATGGTACGCCGCT
The DNA here is from genome assembly GCA_964252355.1 of uncultured Chthoniobacterales bacterium. Lineage (GTDB taxonomy): Bacteria > Verrucomicrobiota > Verrucomicrobiia > Chthoniobacterales > JAFAMB01 > CAXUNV01. Next base: position 23,054 of record CAXUNV010000001.1, read on the forward strand.
CGTGATTGGCACGACCGGCCACGATGAAGCGATGATCTCGGAGATACGCACGGCGGCCGGCCGCGTGCCGCTCTTGCTTGCGCCGAACTTCAGCGTGGGGGTGAATCTCCTGTTCGCGTTGACGGCGCAGGCGGCGCGAGCACTCGGCCCAGATTACCGGGTCGAGATCGTGGAGTTGCATCACGAACGCAAGCGCGACGCACCCAGCGGGACGGCGCGGCGTCTGGGCGAAATCGCCGCCGCGGCACACGGGCGTATTTTCTCGGAAGTGGCGCGCCACGGCCGAACCGGTGAACCCGGGCCGCGCCACCCCGATGAGCTCGGTATGCACGCGGTGCGCGGCGGCGACATCATCGGCGAACACACCGTCTTTCTGATCGGTCCTGCGGAACGGTTGGAACTGACGCACCGCGCCGCCAACCGCGAACTGTTTGCGCAAGGCGCCTTGCGCGCAGCCGGCTGGTTGGTGGGTCGGCCGCCGGGGTTTTACGGCATGGCGGACGCCTTGGGTCTGCCAAACGCGCCATGACGAGCGCCGCCCCGCCAACGCTGGTGCGTACCGGCATCGCGCTCGGCTCCAACGTCGGCGATCGGCTCGCCTACCTGCGCGCCGGGTTCCGAGCTTTGCGGCAGTTGCACCGGGGAACCTCCCCTACGCTGCTCACCTCGGCCGTTTACCGCACCGCCCCGGTCGATTGCGCCCCAGGCACGGGCGATTTTCTGAACGCGGTGACGGAGATTGCGACGGACCTGACGCCACTCGACCTGCTGCAACGGTTGCGGGAGGTGGAAGGCTCGCTCGGCCGCCTCGCCACGCGCCCGCGGAACGCCCCGCGGACGCTGGATTTGGACATTCTCTACGTCGGCGAGCTGGCGCTGCGCACCCCGGAGATCACCCTGCCGCACCCCCGGTTGACGGAGCGGCGCTTCGTGTTGGCGCCCTTGTCCGAAATTGTGCCGGCGAAGAGATTGCCTGGACAGACACTTCCGGTGGCCGCGTTGCTGGCCGACTTGCCGGAGGTTCCGGAAGTCACCAAACTGGCAGAGACCCTTTGGGATGGCTGACAAGATCACCACTGAAACGGTCCGTGGGTGGAAAGGGCGGGAGCAACGGTTAGCCGCCCTGACCGCCTACGACTACCCGACGGCGCGTTTGTTGGACGAAGCGGGCGTCGACGTGCTGCTGGTGGGTGACAGCTTGGGGATGACCGTGCTCGGCTACGCTGACACCACGTGGGTGACCCTTGACGACATCGTGCACCACACGCGGGCCGTAAGCCGCGGGGTGCGCCGCGCCTTGGTCATCGCCGACCTGCCGATCCACACCTATCGAACGCCGGAGGAGGCGGTCAGGAACGCTCGCCGCCTCCGCGAGGCGGGTGCGGACGCCGTGAAGTTGGAAGGCGGCGTGAGTGTGGCCGACCAGATCCACGCGATCGTCGCCGCGGGCGTGCCCTGCATGGCCCACCTTGGCAAGCTCCCCCAACGCATCCTCGACGAGGGCGGAAACCGGGGGAAGGACAAAACCGAGGTCGAACGGAGCGCGCTGTGGGCGGACGGGGATGCGGTGGTGGTGGCGGGCGCGTTCGCGACGGTCTTGGAATTGGTAAAACCAGGCGTGGCAGCCGAAATGACCGAGCGCCTGCCGATCCCGACGGTGGGCATCGGCTCAGGCGAACGTTGCGACGGCCAGATCCTGGTGGTGCACGATCTGGTGGGCGCGTTCCCGTGGTTCACGCCGAAGCATGTGCGCCCGCGCGGCGACGTGGCGGGCGAGATCCGCCGGGCGGTGGGGAGTTATCTGGCGGGACTGCGCGCCGACCCGAGACCCGAAGGGGGTTAAACCGAAGGGAACGAAGGAAGAGGAAACGAACAGAAGGTCACAGAGGACACGAAGGACTTAGCTACGGCAGGACTGGGCGGATGAGACGGGCAACACGCGCAGCTGACTCCGCCCTGCTACGAAGCACCCAGCAGGTTACCCCTTGGTGGTTTTTGTGACCTTCTATTTACTCTCTGTGCCTTCGTTGCCTTCGGTTCAACTCTCCGGGTCGACGCCCGGTTCGAGCACCGAGCCCATGCGCCGAAACTTTTCGTACCTGGCGTCGAGCAGGTCGGGGATCTTGCGGCGGGTGAGTACGGCTAAGGCGTTGCCGACCGCTTGGGCGAGCCGTCGCGCGGCGTCCGCCGGATCGTGGTGCGCCCCACCCAACGGCTCCGGGATCACCTCGTCGATAAGGTTCAAGGCTTTCAGGTCGGTGGCGGTCAGTTTCAACGCCTCCGCCGCTTCCGGGGCGTGGCTGCGGTGTTTCCAGAGGATGGCGGCGCATCCTTCCGGGCTGATGACCGAGTAATAGGCGTTTTCAAACATGAGCACCCGGTCGGCCACCCCGATCCCGAGGGCGCCGCCCGAACCGCCCTCGCCAATCACGACGGCCACGATGGGGGTGCGCAAACCCATCATCTCGCGCAGGTTCACCGCGATGGCTTCGGAGATGTGCCTTTCCTCCGCACCCACCCCGGGGTAAGCGCCGGGCGTATCGATTAACGCCACCACCGGCAACCGAAACTTCTCGGCAAGGCGCATGAGCCGAAGCGCCTTGCGATAGCCTTCTGGGTGCCCGCTGCCGAAGTTGCGGCGGATGTTTTCCTTGGTGTCGCGCCCTTTCTGATGGGAGATCACGACGCACCGGTGCGGCCCGAGTTGGGCCAAGCCCCCCGGCATGGCCTGATCGTCGCCAAAAACTCGGTCGCCGTGGAGTTCAACAAACCCGGTGAAGGCCTCGCGAAAGTAGTCGAGCGCGAAGGGGCGCTCGTTGTGGCGGGCGACTTGGACCCGCTGCCAAGCGGTCAGGTTCTGGTAAACCTTCTCACGGGTCTGTTGGATCTTGGCCTCGACCGCTTTGACCTCGCGCTCAAGGTCGACGGCGCCGAGCTTGGAATGCTTGCGCAACTCTTCGAGTTGCCGCTCCAAGTCTTGGATCGGTTTTTCGAAATCGAGCGGGGCAGGTTTCATTGCACCACGACCGGGGTGTTCTTCACCACCAGTGCGAAAAGCTCTTCCAGGTCGGACGGTCCCAGCATGATGCCGGTCAACGGCTTCTGCACGTTGGGCGCGGCGGGGTTCGACTCCGAAAAGATCGTCAGTCCCGAAAAGTTAGTCATGATCCAACGGCTGCTGCCCAGGTAATGTTTGTCGCCGAACGCTACGCGAGTTCCGCCAGACCACGCAACCTTTTCGCTGACTTTGTACTGCCCGGGGCCGAGCCGCGGCGGCGCCTTAAATTCCGCCGGCTTGTACCACTTGAAAAACGCGCCACGGTCCAACAGGGTCACGGTCTGGCGTTTCAGGTCGACGGCGACGCTGAATTGGCCGGACGGGACGATGAAACGGCGGCCGGGTTGGATGTTCAGGTTGGTAAGGCCGTTGGCCTTGAAGATCAATTCCGGTGACGCCTTGGTTTTGGCCGCGATCCGGCCAATCGAATCGCCGCGGACGACGGTGTATTCGGTCTTGTCCGGCCCGGGTGAAAAGAAGTCGTGCAGGTTCAAGTCGCCCAACACGCGGCGGGCTTCGTCCGCAGGTGCGGCCTGGGGAAAGGCTTGGATGATGGAGAGCAAGGTACCGCGCGCCGCCGCGGGGTTGCCGTCGCTCAACTGGCGTCTGGCCTCGGCCAACATGGGGCTAACCAAGTCGGGTGTGGCGGTAGCGACGGCGACGCCGCCCCCACGCTCACGATAATCCTTCTTTTTGAAGAACAACTCATAGCTGAGGAGCCCGCCGCCGCCGAAAATGGCGAGCGCGAGGCCGGCGATGACCAACCCCTTTAGAAGAGCGCTCATGGCGGCGCAACTTCACCGAACCCTAGAGCAAGCCGCGCCGTTTGAAGTCGAAGAGGTTGACGCCCGCCGATGCGCCAATGAGGTCGAACGTAAACTTCAACAGACAAACTTCCCAACCTTCGTCCACACCCTGCAGAACCGCGCTTCCGCTCCTTTCGCTCTCCGGGATGCCCTGCTGCACCCGGTCGAGCACGTCCTCCACGCGACCGGTCACCAGGGTTTCCGAGACCGCGTCTTTGCGGATCTGAAAGCCGTACTTCAACAGCGCGGCGTGCCGTGCCTGCAACGCCTGCGCCAAGCGTTGCGCCTTCTCGCCGAAGCCGTCCAGCAAGAGCCGCGAGGCGTGTTCGGCCGTGAGAATCTGCGGTCGCTCCGCGGTGATCCGGCCGTCGCGCACCCGGATTTCCTCCACGCGGTCCATCAGTTCGGTGACGATGTAGAACCGGAACTGGGTGGTGCCGAAAGTGGCGATGCGCCGGTCGGGCGCGGTGACCACCCGCGTGTTTTCGAGTGCGTATTGAACGTCATCCGCAGAATGCATGGGAAAAGCGGCACGTTAAAGCAGGGATGTCGCGTTGACAAACCCGGGCCGAAACCCACCAGCCCGGCCATAAAACACGAACACGGTGGAAATCTCCACCGTGTCAGCATGCCACGTCCCTCTTGGAGCCGCCGTCAGACGCGGCCAAGGCGTCTGCTCACTTGGCGCGTTCTTCGATGTAGCGGATGACGTCGCCCACCGTTTGCAGCTTTTCCGCATCCTCGTCCGGGACCTCCACCGAGAATTCCTCCTCAAACGCCATCACCAACTCCACCGTGTCGAGGGAATCGGCGCCGAGATCCTCGATAAATGAGGCGTTGGAGGTCACCTGCTCCGGGTTCACGCCGAGCTGTTCGACGATGATCTCCTTGACCTTCTCTTCGACGGATTTCTCTGACATAAAATGACTTAGCTCCTCGGTTGTGGTTAAGACGTGGCTACGCTTAATGACGAAGCACGGTCATGGCAACTAAATTAATTGGGTAGAATAGCAAGGGCTTTCTCGGGTCTTCGGGTCGGGTGAAACCCCGGGTTGCGGGAGGAGGTCCGATGCTTCTAACCACTTTAGGCTGAATGGTTTGTCGAGCTGGGAACACCGGCGAGACCACCTGGTGGCAATCCACCGCCGGGCGTTGACCTCCCCCGCGGGGGCCCCCCGATCCGAACCGTGCGGGAGCGAGGAGGCCCCGTCCCACTGGGACGATCGCCCGGTGGGCACGGCGTGAACCGAAGCTCTGCCAAAACGATTTATAGAGAGGATTGAAGCCGTTTTTGATTTGACCTGCGTATCGGAAAGGCCACTCTTGTCGCCCTCAGCCACGATCCAGGCCGGTGTTGCTGTCGCGTCGCTCAATCTTCTACCCCTCTGACCATGGCGGACCCGAATCCCTCTCTCGACCTGCGTTTAACGCCGGACTGGTTAAAAGAGCCGGAACCGACGCACCGCTTTTCGCACTACGAGGGCGAGGACGACCGGCGCAAAGGTCCACCTCGACGCGACGACGGTGCCGGCCGGCGGCGCGGACCGGACGACCGTTCCCGGGGCGGCGCACCGGACCGGCGGTCCCCCGGCGCCTTTCGACCGCCGTCGACGGACGCCCGACGCAGCCCCGGAGCGCCGTCGCGCGATGGCGGCCCGGGAGCACGCCGTGGCGACCGAGCCGACCGATTCGAGCGCGGGCGTACCGGTATTCGCGACGACGCGGGCGCGGCCCTGGCCACCTCCACCGAACCTGCCCCGGTCTACATCGACTTTCTGCCCGAGGAGCGCGCTTTTGGCAAAATCATCCAGCAGATCAAAGGGGGCCACGTCGCTTACCCCCTGTTCGGATTGGCGCGGATGTTTTTGGAGCGTCCCGAACGTCACCGCGTGCGCATCCGCTCGCAAGACAACTCCAAGCACCTCTATCAATTAGGCGACCACGGCCCCGTCGCCACCGAGGCGGCGCTGCTCGAGCGACTCGCTTTTGCGGAGTATAAGGACGATTTCTACGTGACGGAGACGGTGGAGAAGGAGCCGCTGAAAGGCAATTTCACCTCCGTCGCGCGCTGCACGCTTTCGGGAAGGTTGCTCGGCCCGACCAGCTATCACACCTACCAAACCACCATGCGGTCCCTCTACGAGCAGCGCTTCAGCCGGCGCATGAGCTTCGAGGATTACCGGCGCACCATCGAAATCACCTCGTCACCGGATTTGGTCAACCAGTGGAAAGAGGAGGCGCGCAAAAGCACCATCTACAAAACCAAGGAGGAGGAAAATCCCACCGTCTTTGAGAACGTGGCGGCGGTCGAGCAGCATTTCCGGTCGCACCACCTTGCCCGCTTGGTGCGGCCCTGTTTGGCTGGGGAGGTCTCCGGTGAAACCGCGCGCGGGTTGGCGGACCGCGGCATCGTCGCGGCGGTCCGGGCGGCGCGCGATCGCGAGAATCGATTTCCGGCGCAAATGGCGGGCGCGCTGCGCCATGGCCTTAACGGCGCGGGTCTTCACGTGTTTAAACACAAGAAGCGCATCCTCTACATCTCCACGGTACGCCCCCAGCCGTTTAACCCGAAGGAAACGTCCGTTTCGCCGGGTTTGGCGGCGGTTCTTTCCGCGTTGCGTTCCTACCCAAAGATCACCCGCAAACAGTTGGCGGAAAAGGTACTCGCGAAAACGTTAGGTGGGGCGGTCCCGGCGGAAGGATCGCCGGAGTATCAGCAAGCCAGAACGGCGCTGGCCGGCGATTTGATCTGGTTGGCAAAAGCCGGCCACGTGATCGAATTCGCCGACGGGACGCTCGATCTACCGCTACCCCCGAAGGCCTACGAAGAGAAGGCGCCTGACAAGGGCCCAACCGCGTTGGCGGCTTCGGCGGAGCACGACGTCCCAGAAACCGCGTCGGAGGAAGGAGAAATCGGTGCGGGGGATGACGAGGAGCTCGCCCATCACCCAGGACCGGCCGGCGATAGCGCCGCGCCAACCTTAGAGAGCGACGCTCCCCACGATGCGCTGCCCGCGGGCGAGTTGGCAGACGAAACGGGCGCCGGCGAGGAGGTCTCGGTCTCTCCGTCGGTTACGGAGACTCGGTCAGGCACCGTCACCACCGGGGCGGTTTCGGCGGGCGAACCCGCGGCTGCCGACGCGGATCTGGACGTCAGAACGGGCGACCCAGAAGTGACCGTGGCAACATCTGGAGTGGCACCGATCTCGTCCGAGGACGAATCGGGTGAGGGTCGTGCCGAGCATCCCGCCGAACGGTTGTGGGTCACGGCTCATTCTTAGGATGCGTTTTCGACGGTCGGTGTTTCTGCCCGCGCCGTCCGCCGCGGTCTACGCGTTTCACGAGGATCTGCGGAACATCACCGCGGTGATGCCTGCCGGCACCCGGGTCAAAACGATCAGAGGCAAGCGCCGTGCGAAAGCCGGGGATCGCTTCTTTTTGGAGGTATCTCAATTCCTGTTGCCGTTGCGGTGGCATGGTCAGTGGGAGGTCGCCGAACGCCCACACCGGTTGGTCGACGTCAGTGCCACCTTTCCCTTCACCCGGTGGCGGCATGAACACCGGTTCGACCCAAGGCCGGGGGGGACGTGCATGACTGACCAGGTCGAATACCAAGTGCCGTGGTATTTGGGAGGTGCGTTAACCGCTGGCACGTTCTTTCGCGTGCTCTTTCACGCCATGTTCAACGTCCGCCACCGCCGGACGCGCGAGTATTTCGCCAAAAGTGGCAAGTAGCGCGGGGAGGAGACGCGTTCCGGGTGCCGCGTTCCGAGGGGTAGGGCAAGAGGTGTCTTGCTTTCCCCGCCGCCAAGCGCGAACACCGGTGGCGGCACGCTGCACGAACGGCTTGCGCCCTCGTCATCGCCCGCTTGCGCCCCACCAAAGCCGCTGGTCCGAGACGGCCGCACCCACATCGATTTGCCGGGGCAACTCGCCGATCTCGGTAAATTCGTCGGCCAGCCGCTGCTGGTCGCGCACGACCTTCTGGTCCACCGCTTGCACGCCGTAATGACGTCGGCGCGTGGCCACGGCAAGCGCAGCTTCCGAGATGCCAAGGTCTTTGGCCAGCGCAGCGGCAACCTCGTCCGGGTGCGCGTTGGCCCAGTCGTCCACCTTGCCCAGTTCTTCCAGCAACGCTCGCACCAACTCCGGGTGATCGTGGGCAAACTCCGGGCTAGCCACCAGAAATGTGTAGTTGGGCGTGAGACCGTCGCCATCCCGCAGCACCTGCGGATGGTCTTCCATTTCCACCAGGGCGTAAAAGGGGTCCCACAAACCCACGGCGTCCGCGCCTTTGGCTTGGAGGATAGCCCGGGCGTCTGCCGCGGTCTTCACGTAAACCGGTTTGATCGCCGCGTAGCTTAGCCCGGCTTCCTCCAGGGCGCGCACGAGTTGGTACTCACAATTCCAGCCGTGGCCGATGGCGACGCGCTTGCCTTTCAGGTCAGCGACCGAGCGCAACGGCGTGTCGGCCGGGGCAAGCACGGCCAAGCCGTGGGGATAAGGTGGCTCCGCGGCGATGTACACAAAGGGAACGCCGGCCGCTTGAGCGAAGGCGGTTGGGGCGTCGGCGGCATGTCCGAAATCGAGGCTGCGAGCGTTGAGCGCCTCGAACAGCAGCGGTCCGGTGCCAAATTGCAACCATTGGACGCGCACCGCCTGCCCGCGCAGGCGTGCTTCCAGGGTGCCCCGGGCTTTCAACAAATTCAACGTGTTGAACTTCTGGTAGCCGATCCGGAACGGCACGGCGTCTGCCGCCACGCCCGAGCCAGGCGCCGCGAGCAGAAACGCCGCGATGAGGAGGGCAACGCGGGCGTGGCAACGTGCCGACGGGCGGGCGAGATGATTGACCATGGCAACGGGCTTTCCGACTTACCTATGCCTTTAAAGTACTAATTGTCTATCGGGATTATTAGGAAGGATGGCGGGTTCTGGCGCTGAACTCGGGCGACCCGCACCCTGCAGGGTTTCCGCAATGGCGCTGGGCGCGCGTCCGGCCGCCAAACTTTGCCCTGCGGCGGGTGGTCATTGGCCGTTGAACATCATCCCTACCGCCACTAAGCATGGGACGATGCGGATCTTGCGCTACCTTTCGCAACAGGGCGACGTTCGTTACGCCGCTGAACAGCCAGACGGTCGGGCTTTGGAACTCGACGGCGACCTTTTTGGGCGCCACCAAGTGTCCGATCGGGAGGCGCACATGGTGAAACTGCTTGCCCCGGTGGCGCCGAAAACGATCTTGGCCATCGGCTTGAACTATCGGAAGCACGCGGCGGAGTCGGGCGCCAAGGTGCCCGAGCACCCGGTGCTGTTCATGAAATCGCAGAATGCGCTGCAGAACCCAGGAGACGCCATTGAGATCCCCCGTCACCTGGCGAGTTCTCAGGTGGATTACGAAGCGGAGCTCGCCGTGGTCATCGGGCGGGATTGCAAGAACGTCACCAAGGCGGCTGCGCTTGAGTACGTGTTGGGGTACACGGCGGCTAACGACGTCAGCGCCCGTGACTGGCAGAGGGACTGGGGTGGAGGTCAGTTCTGCCGCGGCAAAAGCTTTGACACGTTCGCGCCGCTTGGTCCCGCGTTGGTGACGCGCGGGGAGATCCCGGATCCGCAAGCTTTGCGGCTGGTTAGCCGGGTCAATGGGGAGGAGCGCCAAAACGCCTCCACGGCTGACATGATCTTCGACGTGGCCACGTTGGTAACGTTTCTGAGCGGTAGTACGACGCTTTACGCAGGCACGGTGATCCTGACGGGCACCCCGGAAGGCGTCGGCATGGGAAGAAAACCGCCGACCTACCTGCGAGCCGGCGACATCGTGGAAGTAGAGATCGACGGCATCGGCATCCTAAGTAACCCAGTGGTCGACGAACCGACCGCCCCTTAGAGGTTGAACAAAAGGTGACGAAGGAAACGAAGGGACTGGAACAGAAGGCCGCGCAGAGCACAAAGGCTGCCTAAGCCGACCCGTTTCCACGGGCTGGCCGTGAGCCATAGGTGATGCCGCCGTCGGCTATCGCCCTGCTCATTTCCGGTCTTTCTCCGTGTCCTTCTGGTCCTTCTGCTCCAATCCCTTTCCCCGTTCGTGACGCGATGGCGCGATGCCCCCTCCCGGGCTATCGTCGCCACCGCACTATGGAGAGGTTCCAGCTTTCTTCCGAGTACCAGCCCAGGGGTGACCAAGCGCAGGCGATCGAACAGCTTGTCCGGTCGCTGCGCGCCGGCAACCGCCACCAGACGCTGCTCGGGGTGACGGGTTCGGGCAAGACGTTCACGGCGGCCAACGTCATCGCGCAGATCGAAAAGCCGGCGCTGGTCATCTCGCACAACAAAACCCTCGCCGCCCAACTCTACAGCGAGTTCAAGCAGTTTTTCCCCAACAACGCCGTCGAGTACTTCGTTTCGTACTTCGATTACTACCAGCCGGAGGCCTACATCCCCCGGACGGACACCTACATCGAGAAGGATTCGTCCATCAACGAGGAGATCGAGCGGTTGCGCCTCTCGGCAACGAGTTCTCTCCTGACCCGCAAGGATGTGATCGTGGTGGCCAGCGTTTCCTGCATCTACGGCCTCGGCTCGCCCGAGGATTACGCCAACATGGTCTGCGGCGTGAGCCGCGGTCAGCAGATGTCGCGGGAGACCTTCCTGGCCAAGCTGGTCGACATGCTGTACGAGCGCAATGACGTTGCGCTTACCCGCGGCCGGTTCCGGGTGCGGGGCGACGTGGTCGAGGTCTACCCCGCCACCGCCGACGAAGAGGCGATCCGCGTGGAGTTTTTCGGGGACGAGATCGACGCCATCTGCCGGTTTGACCCGTTGACGGGCACGGTCAGCGAAGGGTTGCCGCGGTTCCTTTTCTTTCCGGCCAAACAGTTCGTCACCCCCCACGAAAAGATGCAGCGCGCCATGCGGGCCATCCGGGAGGAACTGGAGGTGCGCATCCGCGAATTCGAAGGCCAAGCCAAGTTCCTTGAGGCGCAACGGATCAAGATGCGCACGGAATTCGACCTCGAGATGATGCAGGAGATGGGCTTCTGCAACGGGATCGAAAACTATTCGCGCCACCTGAGCGGACGTGCCCCGGGTTCCCGGCCCTACACCCTACTCGACTTTTTTCCGCGCGACTTCCTGCTGGTGGTGGACGAGTCGCACGCCACGGTTCCGCAGATCGGCGGCATGTACGAAGGGGACCGCTCCCGCAAGACCACCCTGGTGGAGTACGGGTTCCGGCTGCCGAGCGCCTTGGACAACCGGCCACTGAATTTCCCAGAGTTCATGGAGATGACGGGCCAAGCGCTCTACATCAGCGCGACACCCGCAGACTTTGAAATCGCCAACTCGGTCGTCGGCAACACGGCCTACGTGCCGCACGCGCGGGATCGGATCGGACAGGAGGAGACGGAACCGGCGCTGCTGCCCGTGCTGACCGGCCGAGCGCGCCCCGACCTGCAGGTGACGACTCCCGGCGCCCAGCTCGTGGTCCAGCAGATCATCCGGCCCACCGGCCTCTTGGATCCGCAGATCACCCTGCGCCCTTTAGAAGCCCAGATCGACGAAACCATCGAGCTCTGCCGGAAACGCGTGGAGATGGGGCACCGGGTGCTGATCACGACGCTGACCAAGCGTACGGCGGAAGATCTGACGGATTACCTGCGCGACGTCGGGCTGAGGGTACGCTACCTGCACAGCGAAATCGACGCGGTGGAGCGGGTCGAAATCCTGCGGGCGTTGCGCGCGGGCGAGTTCGACGTGCTGGTGGGCATCAACCTACTGCGGGAGGGCCTCGACCTGCCCGAGGTGAGCCTGGTCTGCATCTTGGATGCGGACAAGGAGGGGTTTCTACGCAGCCAGACCTCCCTCATCCAAACGGCGGGGCGGGCTGCCCGCCACGTGAACGGCGAGGTGGTGCTCTTCGCCGACATCGTCACCGACAGCATCCAGAAGTTACTTGCCATCACCGAGTACCGACGCGAACGCCAGATGCGGTACAACGAGGAACACGGCATCACCCCGACGAGTGTGAAGCGGGCGGTCCAGGAAAGCCTGCACACGCTCCTGAAAGGCCGCGCCACCGAAGAAGCGATGGTGCGCGAGTCGGATGCCGACCTGAGCGTCACGGACGTGTTGCGGGAGTTGGAAGAGGAGATGGGCATCGCCGCGGCCAACCTCGAGTACGAACGGGCGGCCCTGTTGCGCGACCAGATCATGGAGCTAAAAAACGGCACGGGGATCAGCAAGCTGGAGCCGAAGCGCAAACCGGTGAAGTACGGTGGGAACGGAAACGGGGCGAAGAAGGGCCGCCGGCCGGTGAAGGGGAAGGGCTGAGGGATAGGGAAGTTCGAAGGCGGAAGGCAGAAGCCGGGAACCGGAAGAGGCGATCCGACGGTGCAACGAAAAACCCGCTATCGCCGAGGCCTGGGATGACGTGGCACGGTGATGGGTGCCGTGCGCGTCGGCGTTGCCTCCCGTCGGCATC
>CAXUNV010000001.1:35403-44734 GCA_964252355.1 uncultured Chthoniobacterales bacterium
GCTTAGGCTCAAATGGCGATGGGCAAGACTTACGACGTCATCGATGAACGCCTCGCCGCTTGGCTGCGGGCGCAGCATGTCTTTTTCGTGGCGACCGCGCCTTTGTCGGGAGACGGGCACGTCAACTGTTCGCCCAAAGACGCCAAATCATTCCGGATCCTCGGCCCGCACACCGTGGCTTACCTCGATCTCACGGGGAGCGGCGCGGAGACCCTGGCCCACGTCAAAGAGAACGGGCGCCTCGTGCTCATGTTTTGCGCGTTCGAGGGCGGACCGAAGATCGTCCGTTTGCATGGGCGTGGCGAAGTCCTGGAGACCACGGACCCGAAGTTTGCCGACCTCTGTGCCGAATGGCCGGAGGCGCCGCCCGGTGTCCGCTCGGTGATCCGCCTGGAGGTTGATCGCATCTCCGATTCCTGCGGGTACGGCGTACCCCTTTACCGTTATGAAGGCGAACGCGACCAACTGCGCCGCTGGGCGGAGCGGAAGGGCGAAGCGGCGGTGGCCGAGTACCGGCGCGAACAAAACGCGCAGTCGATCGACGGCCTGCCAGCCGTCACCGTGGGGCGCTGACTACGGCTTGGTGCGGCGGGCGGCCAGCGGTCGCGTCGCGCCGCCCGCCTTCGGCCGCTGCTCGTTTTCCGCCTTCGCCAACATCCGCACCAGCAACTGGCTGAGCACAAGGCGCGGTTCCAGTTGGGAGGTGACCAGCTGAAGGTTGGCCTGTAGACATGCCTCCAAGGCCTGCAAGGTTTCCGCTGAACGAAACCGGTGCGCGTCGCACGCCGCCAACCCCAAGGCGTAGGCGTTGATGCTGCCGTCCTTTTTGCGCGGCAAAAAGTCCGTGGCAGCGGCCGGGAGCCGGCCCATCATCGCGTTGAACTGGAACGGGGCCGGTGGCGGGCGCAGGCCGTGTTGCTCCATCAACTCTTTGACGGCGACGAGGTTGCGTACGGTTGGGACGATGGCGGCGAGCAGGATGCCCACGGCGGTTTCTCCCTGGAACAGCAGCTGGTCCAACAGCGCCAGGCTACCCGCCAAGTCCCGTTTCAGGATCGCGTTGGAGAGTTCCCAAATCACCCCCGTCGTCGATTTCGAGACCAGGTCGCGAACCGTCGTCAAATCGATGGTCCGTCGCTCCGCGCCCAGGAAGAGGTCGAGCTTGTCGAGTTCATTGCCGAGCTGGCGCGAGTCGGCGCCGGCGAGTCGCACAAAAAGTTCGAGCGCGTCCGGGTGGAACCGCAACCCGAGCCGACCCGCGAGTTGCATGGCAAGGCCTTGCGCATCCTCTTCCCAACCGGCCTTGGAGGTATCAACCCGGTCGTAAACCTCGACTTCGCCGACTTTGCCCAGGGCCTTGTAAAACGAGCGCCGTTTGTCGACGTCGGTCGCACTGAGCAGCAGCGTCACGCCGGGCGGCAACCCGGCCGAAAGGAGGTCTTTGAAGGACTCCAGCGCATCCAGGACGGTGTTGGCACGGCCGGTGACGTTGTCAGCCAAGAAGTTGACGTCCTTAAGCCAGACCAGCTTGGCCCCGCCAAAAAACGGCAAGGTTTGGATGGCCTGCGTCGCTTGGGCCAAACGGTCCGCGGCTCCCTCGGCGTTGTCCGCCGAACCGTCGATGGTGTCGACCCCAAACTCCCCTGCCCCTTCCGGCGTGAGCTCCGCGGCCAGGGCGCGGGCGCGCGCTTTGACTTGGCCGTCGTCCGACCCGACCACGGCGAAGACGCGCCCGCCGGCGTCTGCCCGTGGCGCACCCTTTTTGGGAGGCATATGGGAATGGAACGTAGGACCGGGGCGGCTGCAAGGGTTACCAGCAGGCGTCTGGCACCGCCTGCGCCCTGACGGACGGGGCCCGCCCGCATCGCTACGTTGAGCCGGGTTGGCGGCTTGAGTCTCGCCCGAAGCGCTCCGGGGCGCCCTCCCCCTGGGCAGCCGTCGCCGCCGGGCGCCGCGCACCGGTGCGGGCGGGGTTATCGGATGGGCGTCCGCGTTGCCTTCGTCGTTCGTGGGGACCGTCTCGAGGCGGTCTCCGCCGGCAGAGTGGTAGGGCTAGGCGAGGCACGAGACGCCACCGGCGAGACGGCGCCGGGCCGGAATGACGGTTGAACCGCGGCCGCGGAATGGCCAAGCGGGAACGGCGGTTGGGCCAGCCGCAGGGTTCGCGCGGGCGGGGCTGCAGACGGGCCACACCGCCGAACGCTGGGACGATCTTGGGGCGGCTTCGCCGGGTTGGTCGGGGGTGGCGGAGCGCCGGCCCTTTCTGGTTCGGCAAAGGGCGGTTTGCCCGTGCGAGCTGACCCAAACCTGGACGCGCGCCCGGATGCCTGGGGAGCGCGGGCGTCCCGCCCGTTTGGGCGCGAGATGTCTCTTAAGGTAATACCACGAGCGGAACGCCCGCCCCGCTTCTCACTTCATCCAAGCCACACCGATAAAGCCGACCCGCCCAGCGGCGAACTTGCCAAGAAGAGCAGGGCGGAGCCAGCCGCCGCCGTGATCATCGTGAACCACACCTCGTGGACCATGCCCTTGAGACCACCCGGCACGGTGCGACGCGCCGGGGCGGGAGGCAGTTTCGCTTGGGGAGTCGGCCAGACTAACGGGGGCGACACCGGCGGGAGCGGCACGGCGACGACGGAGGTGGCGTTCATGGCGGGACAGTTTGGCGGGTTCGGTTTGATGGGTACACCGCGTTCCTAAATGACGCTTTAGGAAGGCGGGCGGGACCACCCCTTACTACCAAAACGGTCAGTGCCGGTTTCAGGCAACAGGAGAGAATCGCGACCTGCACGATCGCTTCAATTTGGGGATTGTCGGTTGATGACAAGTGGACTACACTCCTCGCCAGTTCTGCGCCTCTCCGCGTGAACCGCCGGGACACAACCAATCTAGGTTGGGGTAGGAAGTTCAGCACTACCCGTTGGAGCCTTATTGTCCAGGCGAACGACGACGCGCACCCCGCCCAGGCCCGGGCGCTAGGCGAATTGTGTCAGCTCTACTGGTATCCTCTCTACGCCTACGCGCGCTACCGAGGCGCCAACGACGCCGATGCGCAGGACCTCACCCAATCCTTTTTCCTTCACCTGATCGAAAAGCAGACCTTTCGGCGCGTCGATCGCGAGCAGGGTAAATTTCGGTCTTTCCTGCTGGCCTGCTTTCAACACCACATGGCGACCGTGCGTCAGCACGACGGGGCCAAGAAGCGCGGCGGCGGTTATGCCGTGACCTCATGGGAGGCAGGCGATGACGCCGATGGTCACTGGCGGGTGGAGCCGGCCGACAGCGTGACGGCGGAGACCCTGTTCGCCGCCCAATGGGCGAAACTGTTGCTAGACCGCGTGATGACCATTCTAGCCGACGAGTACCGGCGGTCGGGCAAAGCGCAAACTTTCGAGCTGTTGCGCGCGTTCCTCACCGAGGCGGTCACAGACGAAGCGCGGGCGTACGGTCCGGCTGCCGCCGCCCTGGGCCTGAGCGTAGGCGGAGTGAAGACCGCCGTGCATCGGTTGAGAAAGCGTTACGCCGCGTTGTTGCGGCAACAGGTTGAAGGCACGCTCGCCGACCCCGGCGAAGTGGACGCCGAAATCCACGCGCTCTTCCAAGCGCTGACCGCGACCGAAGGCCGGCTGTAGCCCCATGGGTTCTGACGTCGAGCCTCGTCCGGGCCCGGGAACCGGTGCCGTGCGGAGGTGCGCCGCTTGCGGCGCGCCGTTTCCTGCCGGCGACTCGGCAGCCGCCTGTCCGGCTTGCCTGCTGCGTCTTGCTTTGGGGGATGGCTCGGGCGGCTCGCAGCCGGTTGCACCCTCTCCCGAAACGTCCCGAGACACCCGGTCGGTCCTGGTCCCGCCAGTCCTTGAGGGGACGGTCGTCCCGGTACCGGTTCACCTTGGGCACTTCGTGATCGAGACCGACGCGGAGGGCCGTTTGGTCGAGCTCGGGCGCGGCGCGATGGGCATCACCTATCGCGCCATGGACGAAAGCCTGAACCGGCGCGTGGCCCTCAAAGTCATTGCACCCGGGGTGGCGCGAGACCCCGGGTTTCAACGGCGCTTCATTCGCGAAGCGCGCGCGGCGGCGTCGCTGCGCCATCCCAACATTGCCTCCGTTTACTACCTCGGTTTTGAGGGCGACCACTGCTTTTACGCCATGGAATTGGTTGAAGGGGTCACCTTAGACCAATTGGTCAACCGTCGTGGACCGCTCAAACCCGCGCTGGCGTTAGAAATCGCGGCGCAGGTGAACGAGGCGCTCGGCGCGGCTCACGCCAAGGGTTTGGTCCATCGCGACATCAAACCGAGTAATTTGATGGTCAACTTTGATGTGCACGGACGCCCGGCCGTGAAGGTCATCGATTTCGGGTTGGCGAAGGTGGCGGCCGACCTCTTGGCTGACGAGGGGATCTCCACCCCTGGGGCATTCGTCGGCACGCCACGTTTCGCCAGCCCCGAACAGTTTGCCGGTGAGGCTGACATCCGCTCAGACTTGTACGCGCTCGGACTCTGCCTCCTCTTCATGCTCCGTGGAAGGCCGTTTGTGCCGCGGGATGTGCGGGGCGCACGCTCGCCGCTGGTGCTGGAGCAGATTGGCCGGCTGCCGCAAGGGCCGGCCGTCATCCTTCGCGCACTGCTGGCCGAGCGTCCGGCGGACCGGCCGCAAACGCCGGAACAGGTTGCGCTGCTGTTTCGCGTCAACTTGGCGGACGGGCGTAAGGCGTTACCGCTGTCACCAGGACGGTCTTGGCGGCCGTCGCTCCTCTCCGGCACTGGCTTCGTCGTGGTGGTCGCGGTGGGCACCCTGCTCTTTTCGCGCCTCTCGCCGTGGCGGGTACCGGAAGAAGACCGCACGCCGTCCGTCGCGGTGCTGCCGTTTTCGGAAATTGGCGACTCGAAGGAAAGTGATTACCTCGCCGACGGGCTCACGTCCGAGGTAATCTTTCAGCTCTCGAATTTTTCCGGGATGCGTGTCCTCTCGAGGAACGCGGTGCTCGGTTTTAAAGGCGACGCGGCCGTCGGTGCCGACGCGTTGCGAAGGATCGGCGAGCAGTTGCACGCGCGTGCGGTGCTGGAGAGCAGCCTGCAACGCACGCCGCAGCGGATCCGGGTCATCTCGCTGCTGTACGACGCCCGCTCGGGAGAACGGCTCTGGGGCGAGACGTACGACCGGGCAGCGGCGGATGCGCTCGCGATCCAACGGGAGCTGGCGTTGGCCATCGCGGGAGCGCTGAAGACGAAGGTGTTGCCGGAGGAGGGTGCAAGGGTATTTAAGGCGGGGACGCGGAATCCTGAAGCCTACGACTTCTACCTTCGTGGGATGGCGTACCTGCGGGATGCTTCGACGGACCAAACTGGTCCAGCGGTGGAATGCTTTCGCCAAGCCCTCGACCGGGATCCCGCGTTCGCTCTGGCCTACGTGGGCCTCTCTACGGCCTTTGTAAACCGGACGACCCGATTTGATCAGGATAGTACGTGGTTGGACGCGGCTGACGAAGCTGCCAGGAAAGCCGTCGATCTCGACTCCGCTGAATCGCGCGCCTTCTCGGCCCGGTCACGGGTCCTCCTTTGGAAAGGAGATCGACCTCGGGCCAAAGATGACGCTGCGAAGGCGCTTTATTTGGCACCGAATGATGCGGAGGCGAATCTGCAGAACGCTGACATTCTTTTGGCGGACGGCGAGCTAGTTCGTGCGACCGACCAACTGCAGCGCTGTTTCCTCTTGGACCCAACCGACGCCTTTGCTCCGTACGCGCTGGCGCGAGTGAACGCCGTTCTTGGATCTCGGGGTCAGGTCTCCACGTGGATCAACCGGGCGATGATCAGCGAACAAAACCCGCAGTTCAGGCGGCTAATTCGGGTTGAGGAGATCATTTTCCGGGCAGGGTACGACCAAGCCTATCGCGAGCTTGAACCCCTTCCCGAGGACCTACGCGCGCATGGTTCTGCGGTTCGAGAATACAAGCTCGCATGCGCGATAAAGCTCGGAAAACGGGCTGACGTGGAGAGTCTCGTTCACCGGTGCGCCGACCCAACGGATCCTTTCGATTGGTTTGTGGTAAGTCAAGCCGTGATGAACCTAACGTCTTCTAATCACGATCCGGAATCGGCTGATCGTGCGCTCGCTGCCATCCGGAGACTTCAAGAAGCCTTTTCCGGTAACGACGATTTGAACTGGCACCACCTTCTATTTGCAGCCTCGTGCAGAGTTTTGGGACGCAAGGACGAAGGCTATTCGATCCTGCGTCCCAGGTTCAGCGCCGCGGCCTTCGAAGTTCCGTTGCTCCTCGACGATCCAATTTTTGACCCGTTCAGAGAAGACAAAGAGTTTCAGGCGCTCGTTGCAGACTTTCGTCAACACCGAGAAGCCGATCACCGATGAAGGACCTTGGGATATAATCAGCGCCGCTACTCAGTGCGGTGTGGAAGCTAGAGCTATCGCCATCGCGCCATGACGGGGAAGGGTCAGAGCTGTTTCCCCGCAAGTATTAACTTTCGTGTTTAGCTTCGGGCCTTCGTTGTGAAACTTTTGGTGGGCCCTCTTCCAGCCATCCGCGCCGGAACTTGCGATCAC
The DNA here is from genome assembly GCA_964252355.1 of uncultured Chthoniobacterales bacterium. Taxonomy (GTDB): domain Bacteria; phylum Verrucomicrobiota; class Verrucomicrobiia; order Chthoniobacterales; family JAFAMB01; genus CAXUNV01. The sequence continues at coordinate 41,968 of CAXUNV010000001.1, forward strand.
GCCCCGCAGCGCCAGCTCGAGTGCGGCCAGCCATTCTGACCAAAACCACGCTGCGGCATCGGGGTGCGCCGGGCCTCCGCCCAACAGATCCTTATAGCAATCTTCTAGGTCATTATTGGCCTGCATCATGGCGTGAACAAAGTCTTCGACGGTTTTCCACGTCTGCTTGAAATATGTATTGATGTGAGCCTTAAAACACTTTCGTACGTCAGCTTCAACGGTTGGCAATAGAGTTGCAGCATCGAGTAGCACATGAAGCTGAAACCCTTGCTCGTCATTTTTCCATTTCTGGATGGTCTTGTCCAAGCGGGCAGACTGAGAGTCCACACACCGTCGAAGTGTCATCGCAGCGCCTGACGGTTTGGGGTGGCCAAGCTCCGGCGTGGACAGGTTTTGGTCGGAGAGATTCATACGTGATTGGATGACTATAAATTGGGCAATAAGTTTGTATCTACGTAGTTTGGCGTATTGACGACGTTCAAAACAATCGCCTTTCAAATGCTTTCAGTTGTCTCTCCACAGCTGGACGACCGCGTTTAATAAAGTGGCTGTAACGGGTGCCACCGTCATCCAGAGGGACGAGTAATCAGTCGATCCTGCGTAGATCGTTATACCCAGCACACTCGCGAAAAAGACAGATTGTATTACGCAGTCCGCGGCTGACAACCGCTGCATACCCGGCCAGCGTCGATGGGATCTATCCGCATCGACGTTTATGATCCGCGATTCGGGTGTTGGATTATCCTCCTCCAAGTCCCACACGTCCAAAGGATCGTGCGGCGGCGGTGAAGGTTCTTCGAACCTAATTGCTAAGCGTCTTTTGGCGTCGGCGAATTGCAACGAGAGCGCACACAAATCGTTCATACTGGTGAATCCTAGATTTTGGTGTTGTGCTGGACGCGGTGATCAGGCGCTTAAAGCGTTGCTTGCCAGAGTGGCGGCAAGGTCAGGACTGACGGCCTGCAGAAAGATGCTGGCGCTGTAGAGCAGCGCGCCCATGACGGAGATCAGCAGCACGCCGAAACCGGCGGACTCGAAGCTTTGCAGCGTGCTGGCGCGGCGACCTCGGCTTCGGGAAAAGCGTTCGGGGTTTCCGCCGGGAGGGTAGTTTTGCGGTGGTGCGGGTGGTAGTTGGGTGCAGGTGTTGGCGGCGGTTTTCATGGCGGCGATGCGTTTCGATTCTGGATGCTGCCCATGCTCAAATGCCTGATTGCTGGGCGTCGGCATTGGCGTTCACCGCTTACAAAAGGAACGGCGCGGCGCGGTTTCAGCGGTGCCAAAGGAATGTTGATGGTTTGGGAGGGACGCCCCGGTTGCGGTAGGCGAGAGCGGTGGCGGTGGGCATGCGGAGGCCGACGGCACTCGTGCCTCGCTTTACCCGCCGCGTCGCGGGTCGAAAAATGGGAGGGCCGGTGCTCCGCCACCGCCGACGAAGGCGGGCGCTAACGGCCCTGGGATGATGCCTCACCCTACCGGCAGCTAGCTCGGCGGCGCCTCGCAAGACACCGCTTGCCCTACCTTGAGGCTCTCTCGGCGAAGCCGCCGGGTAATAAAGCTTCCTCCGTGCGGCGCGGTTGTGAGGTGGTTTCGGCTTGGCGGTATCCCGTGCCCGGCCTTGCCCTACCAAGGCCATCATCCTGTAGCGACCATCCCCCGGTGGCGGCGGCGCTTTGACGGACGAAGCGTCCGCGTTCCCTGCGCCGCTTGGCAACGAACGTCTTGGGGCGGCTTCCGCCGGGAACCCCCTCCGCCCTTGGTTCCTTGGCCTTGGCGATTTGCCATGCGCGCAACGCCAGCCCATCCCGCCGACGGGTCCGGAAAATCCCTACAATCGAAAAACTTCTGGCTTCTGGCTCGCGGATTCTCAATCTTCCGCGCATGCCCCCCATCCTCGTGGCCAAAGGCGCCTCGGAACTCTTTCTTTTACCCGAGATGGCCAACCGGCACGGGTTGGTCGCGGGAGCCACGGGGACCGGCAAGACCGTGACGTTGCAGTTGCTGGCCGAGAACTTTTCGGCCGCCGGGGTGCCGGTGTTCATGGCCGACATCAAAGGCGACTTGAGCGGGATCAGCCAACCCGGCGCAACCGGCGGCAAAGCCGAGGCGCGGGCACGGCAGCTCGGCCTGGACGATTGGACGCCGACGGCGTGCCCGGTCACGTTTTGGGACGTCTTCGGCGAAAACGGCCACCCGGTGCGGACCACGATCACGGAGCTGGGACCACTGCTTTTGGGCCGGCTGCTCGGGCTGAACGACGTCCAAGCCGGCGTGCTGAACATCGCGTTCCGGATCGCGGACGAGCACGGCCTGCTGCTGCTCGATCTGAAAGACCTGCGTGCGATGATCGCTCACCTCGGCGAGCGTGCAAAAGACCTTGCGACCGGGTACGGCAACGTTTCCCAAGCGAGCGTCGGCGCGATCCAACGCGGGTTGCTCTCGCTGGAGCAGCAGGGCGGTGACCACTTGTTCGGCGAACCGGCGCTCAACGTCGACGACCTGCTGCAGACGGACGCGAACGGGCACGGGGTGGTCAACATCCTTGCCGCCGACCGCCTCCTGGGCGCTCCCAAAGTCTACGCGACGCTGCTCCTGTTCCTGCTGTCGGAATTGTATGAACGGCTGCCGGAAGTGGGCGACCTGCCCCAGCCAAAGCTGGTTTTCTTTTTCGACGAGGCGCACCTGCTGTTTGCGGAGATCCCGGCGGTGCTTTTGCAAAAGGTGGAACAGGTGGTCCGCCTGATCCGATCCAAAGGCGTCGGCGTCTATT
>CAXUNV010000002.1:0-43343 GCA_964252355.1 uncultured Chthoniobacterales bacterium
GAGTTCGACGCCGTTCAGCCCCTCCATCCAATTTGCCCGCCACCACGATTTCGCCGGGTATTGGGAACAGGAGATCGACTTTCGGCAACGGTGCGATTACCCGCCGTTCGTGCACTTGGTGCTGGTCCAGGTCCGGTCCGAGCACCAACGGCGCGCGGAATTTTCTGCGGAGACGCTGCACCGCCGCCTGCAGGAAGGCCTAGATCCCGCCGTGACGTTGCACGCCGCCGTGCCGGCCCCGATCGAGCGGACCAAAGGTTATTTCCGCTACCACGTCCTCATGCGCAGCCGGTCGGTCTTGCGGTTGACGCGCCACGTCAAGGCGACGCTGGAAAAGCTGACGTTTCCTGAAGACGTTCACGTCGGCGTGGACGTCGATCCCTACCAACTGCTGTGATTGCGCAAGGTTGCCAAGATTGCGGCAGGATTGCCGAGATTGAGGAGGGCGGGGCGGTGGTGTGCGGGTGCCCGACTCCCCATTGACGGTTGCCGTTTGTCGGTGGGAATGATCCCAAGGTGGTCCTGGCGTTCGGCGGAGTGGGTTAGACGCCCCGTCTGACAAGGGCGCGCATGACCCCTGCGGCCGGCATTAACCCCGTTCGAGCCTGGCGGTGTCTCGCAAGACTCGCCTTGCCCTACCATCCATTGGCGGTGGCGGCATCACCGTGACCGGCGGGACGCCGGCGCTCCCTTTGCCTCGCCCCATCATTTGTCCGCGGTACGGAGCACCGGCCCGCCCGGGTTCTTGTGGTCCCACCTACGGATCGCCTCGATTTCTGCGGTTACAGACTTTATGGTGAGATCCATGTCGATCGCTTCGTCGACTTCCCCCCCGGCGGTGGGCCGCTTGAAGGTCTTCGAGCGCTTGAGCCTGCCCCGCCAGTTGGCTTGGGGCTACCTCGGCCTGCTGCTTTTCATGATCGGCGACGGCGTCGAGGCCGGCTATTTGGCTCCGTTCCTTTCCGGTACCGGCATGCCGCCGGAAAAGATCGCCTTCATGTTCACCCTGTACGGCATGGCCGCGGTCTTCGGGGCCCGCATGTCGGGCGCACTTGCCGATTGGCTCGGTCCGCGCACCGTCATGTGGATCGGGTTAGCGATTTGGGCCAGCCTTGAAATCGTGTTCTTGGTGGTGGGGGTGCGGCTCGCCAACCGCGAAGTCCTGGTTTTGAGCTATGCGTTGCGTGGCCTGGGTTATCCGTTGTTTGCGTACGGCTTCCTGGTCTGCATCGCGTTTGTCACCCCGCCGCAGCAGTTGAGTTCGGCCGTGGGTTGGTTCTGGTTCGCCTTCACGGGCGGTCTACCCACCTTGGGTTCGCTCTCGGCGAGTTTCGCGATCCCGGTGCTGGGCCAGTACACCACTTTTTGGTGCTCGCTCGTCTTCGTCGTCGCCGGTGGTCTGATCATGCTCTACGGCCTGCCTTCCTCGGTGGGAGAAAAGCGTCGCCGGCAAAAGGTTGGACAGAGCCGCAAGGCCTTGTTCGCCGGCATCACCATCGCCTGGGAAAAACCGAAGGTGCTGGCGGGCTGCATCGTGCGCATGATCAACACGGCGCCGCAGTTTGGCTTCCTGATCTTTCTTCCCTCGTTCTTCATCCACACCGTCGGGTTCACCTTAAGCGAGTGGTTGCGGCTGCTGAGCTTCATGTTTCTCAGCAACATCATCTGGAACTTGGTGTTCGGGATTTTGGGGGATCGACTCGGCTGGCGCAAAACGGTGGCTTACATCGGCGGGGGTGGCTGCGCGCTGAGCACCTTACTACTCTACTACCTGCCCGACCAGTTTCCCGGAAACTACCTTGTCGCCGTGGGCGCCGCGATGTTTTACGGGGCGACGCTGGCCGGCTACGTGCCCCTTTCCGCCATCATGCCGTGCTTGGCGCCGGAGAACCCCGGCGCGGCCATCTCCATGCTCAACCTGGGGGCTGGGGCGAGCGCCTGGCTTGGCCCCGCCCTCGTCGGGCTCTTCCTCAACGATTTGGGCGTCAAAGGCATGATGTGGATCTTTGCGGGCCTTTACGCCGTCAGCGCGGTGCTCGCCCTTTTCCTCAAGGTGTCTGGTGAGGACAAGCTCCACGCCGACGCCCGCGAGTCGCCTCACTTCAGCGGCTTCGCTTTCGCCTCGGCCGGCTGCCTTTTGGGCCATCCGCCGCTGATGTCGAAGGTGCCTGGCGACAGCTCGATCAAACTCATCCTGTTCGATTTGGGGGGCACGATCTACGACGACGAAACCTTCACGAGGGCCTTGCTCCGCGCGGCGCTCGAATTGAATCCGAAGCTGAGCGAGCGCGAGTTTTGGGAGGTCTACGACGAACAACGGGGACGGTCGCACGGGTCGCTAAGGACGGTGATCGCAGAGCGTTTCGTTCCCGGAGGCGACCGGAAAGCGCTGACCTCACTGGCGAAATCGTTTTGGGAATATCCCGAGTCGGCGCTCTATCCGGACGTGAAACCGGCGTTGCAAAGCTTGGCCACAACCTTCCGTCTCGGGCTGGTCGCCAACGCCGGCCGTTCCGCGGAGAAGGCTCTGCGGCGGGACGGCCTTTACGAACTGTTCGACGTCGTCCTATTGTCCGAGTTTGTCGGGCTGGAAAAACCGAACGAAGAGATCTTCCGGCGGGCGTTGGCAAAAGCGGGGGTGTCCGCCTCCCAAGCCGTCCACGTGGGCAACCGGTTGGACAATGACATCCGTCCGGCGCACCGGGCCGGTTTGAAGACGATCTGGATGTTGCGGGGCGACGCGCCGCCGGCGCCGACCCTGTCCCAGTTGGCGGAACCCGATGCGGTCATCATCACGTTGAACGGGTTAGGCACCGCGTTGGCCCGGGTCAGCGCACCGGCTGGCAAAGGGAAAGTTGACGAGCGGGCCGGGGCGGCGGTGGCGGTGGCGGGAACGAGTCGCAGGTGAGGAATCGCCGATCGTAAATCGCAAAACGGGAGGCACCACCGCCGACGAACCGGTTCCGCCGTGCGCCTCAGGGTAGCACCGGCATCCCGCCGGTACCGGGCAGCGCACCCAATCGCGGAGCCCCGCCCAGGGCCGCCAAATAGAGGGTTCCCAAGCCCGGGTTTTTTGGGAGCAAGTCCTTCGCGCGCGGGTCACGAAAACAGCGCGCCCACATCAATCGCCACGTCCGGGTACGCTTGGGGGGAAAGCGGCGTCTGGCTCCCGGAGAAGATCTGGCAGTAGTACTCGGGTGCCAAGTAGCGCAGCAGGCGGTGGCCGGCCACGTCCACGACCCAATATTCCGGCACGCCCGCTTGCCGGTAGGCCCGCAGTTTGTCCCCGGTGTCGTAAGCAAACGTGGTATGGGCAACCTCCACGACGAGCTTGGCCACGCCAGCGGGCGGGTTATCCGGCCCGGAAGGTTTTTGCTCCAGCAAAGACAGGTCGGGCAGGAGTTCAGTCGTTTCGCTCGCGCGTAACCCCCCCAGTGAAACGTAGAGGCCCGTCCGCCGCTGAAGCACAAATTGGGCGGTAAGCTCGTTCAAGGTGATCGAGTGCGCGTTGCCGGGTATGGGCATGACGACGATCTGGCCGTCCAGCAGTTCGTGATGGCGGTCCGGGTCCAGGAACGGTTCCAAGGCGTGGAATTCCCGGATTGTCAGTTTGTGGACTTCGATCGTTCCAGCGCTCATGGCTAACCCCCCGAGGCTACCCGGCACGGGCTGGTTTGCCAAGCGTTCCGCCTTGGCGTTGGCTTCCTCAAGCAGATAGGCGTCCATCGCCCAAACCACGAGCGGCAAATCGCCGGGCCGGATCTGCCACACCTGCAGCGCATAACCCGCGTTGTCGGGCATGCGGCTGCTCTCGAAGGTGTACGGGCCGCACTGGGCGACGTAGACGCCGTCGCGGGCCTGGTTCACCGGCCCTGGACCCTCCAGACCATCTGCTCCGCCAGCGCGGCTAAGGTGATGCCGGCTGCGTAGGCGCCTAAGTCTGGCCACGCGAACACGTCGCCCAAAATGGCGTGACCCAACCCGGTGCGGCGAAGGGCATTAATCCACGGCGCGTGGTAAAGCTGGCTGAACTCGTCGGCGCAGGCCACCCCAAAGGCCAGGGCGGCGATCTTGGCGGTCGGTTGGGAACGCCAGAGCCAACCCAAGCCGACGAACACCAGCACCGCCCAAAGTGCGTCGCCGGAGTACTTCGCCCAGAACGGTGGCAAACCGACCTGGGGCGAACGCGCCGCCAAACCCAAACCGATTACGGCCACGGCAAGGAGGCTTTGGACGCGTCGGCTCCGGCGTGGCATGGCTCGGGCGATGGGCGGGCAAGGCGGAGATGGCGAGCGCTCCCCGTCGCTGGTCGGATCGGCGCGGCTACTCCTCACCATCGAAGTAGTCGATCGGTTCGGAGCGGATCACCCGCCGCTCGGGCGAACGCACGGCCCACTTGCCGCTGTCAGGATAATGGCAGGACTCACCCATGGGATTGTCCGCGACGATGTAGAAAACCAAGTCGTCGGTGCCGTCGTTGATCAGTTGGTGCGGTTCGCCGGGCTTAAACAGGAATGCGTCCCCCGACTCAATGGCCGTGGTGCCGTCCTGGTGACGCACGGCGCCGCGCCCAGAAATGACGTGGTAAAACTCCCATTGCGCGCTGTGCGAATGGTAAGGGCAAAGCGCTTTGCCCGGCGGGATCCGCGCGATCTCCACGTCGAATGGATGGCGTTTCATCAGGTCGGTGGACGCCGGCTCCCGCCCGAGCGCTTCGGAAACAAATTTGCCGTACTCGCCGAATTTTTCCTTCGGCGAAAACCAAGCAACTTCCTCCAGGCTGTTGGTGTTGACCTTGAGCATGATGGGGATTCCTACGCGAGGAGCGGCCCGCTTGCAGGTCAATGCTGGGATCACTGCTGTGACGACGGTGCATCGGCACCAACGTCACCTGAGGGAGGCTTAAGGTCGGTCGGGCCGGTGGGCAACTAAATCGGGTTAAGAGCGTGAAGTTTCAGGGTACGCGCCTGCCCGCAGGGCACCTCCGATCCAGCGACCCTGGCCAGCTCCCGTCGCGGTGTCACCGAAGAATCTCCACCAGCAATACCCAGGCGTTTGCCACCCCAGCGATGAAGGAGAAGAGGAAACCCGCAGCCAGCCAGTACATGCCTGCGGGCGAGCCGCGCCAGAGGAGGAGCCCGGCAATCCCGAACGGCACGCACGCGCACTGGGTACGGACGATCCTGGTGGCGGCCCACCGGAGGGGATGTCCCGTCTTGCGCTTGAGGTAAGCCGCCTGTAGCCGGCTCTGGATGAGCCAGAGGACGAGGTTGAGGCTGAAAATCCCGATCCCAAGTGCCGGCGGCGGCTGCCAGGGGATGAGCATGGCCATCGAAATGAACGTCGCGCCCAGCAACTGCACGAGGGATTCCGCCGCAAGACTGGTCAGCCCGGGCAGCGTCAGGATCTGCGCTAGGTTGATGGAAACCGCGACGAACACCAGTCCCGTCAGCGTCGCCGCGGCCCCGGCCGTCGCCGACAAGTAGTCGTGCCAATCCTGGATGGCTACATGGTCCATTCGTGCTCCTCGCCCTGTCCAAGGGCCTGACGTGTGTGTGGCGGCACGGTTCACTGAGAAACTATCGATGGCGCCCGATGAAGGTGCTGACGATCCCAAAAAACTCCTCTTCCTTTTCGTGCTCGATCAGATGGCCACAGTCCGGAACGACCACAAATTCGGAGCCGGGGATGGCGCGGGCGATCTCCTCCGAGAGCGGCAACGGCGTGCAGAAGTCCCGATCGCCGCAGACGACCAGCGTCGGCTGGCGGACGCCGCCGAGCCGCGGAAGTGCGTCGTGCGCCGCGATCATGTCGATGCGTTTCAGGGCGATCTCACGAGCCCTGGATCCCGCGGGCTGGGCCGTCGCCCGTTCGATCCACGCCGCCACCCGATCGGGATGCTCGCGCGCGTACTTCGGGGAAAAGAGGAAGGGCGCGTACCCGGAGAAGAGGGCGTGCCCCTCCCATTCGGCCGCCATCTTGCGCCGCACCTCAAACTCGCGCCTAATAAAGGCATCGAAGCGGGCGAACGACGCGACCATCGTGAGGGTGCGGACCGTGTGCGGGTGGTCCAATGCCAAGCACTGCCCGATGGCGCCACCGGTCGACGCGCCCACCACGTGCACCGGACCCAAAGCGAGATGCTCGACCAAAGACGCCAGGTCGGTGGCGAGTTGCGCGGTGGTGTGGCCCTCTTCGGCATGCGCGGATCGTCCTGTGCCCCGCTGGTCTGGCACGACGACGTGATGGCCGGCGGCGAACCGATCAATCTGAGTGCTCCAGCTCTTCCCGGTGCCACCCAGGCCGGAGACCAGCAGCACGGGAGGGTTGGCGGGATCCCCGTAAAGCTCGTAATAGAGCGAGATCCCCTGCGCATTCAGCGTAGCCATGACGGAATCCTTTAAAAAAGAAACGTTACGGTGATATGATGTTTTAGTAGTCTATTAATTAGATGATCGAAATAAATGGCCATGTCAACCTCGCGCATGCGGTCGTACGTTCCCCTGGTCCAAAAATTCGCCGCGAGGGTGGTGTTGTTCCACTCGGCGGTGGCCGGAAGACTCGGCCTCCACGCAACCGACCTGAAAAGCCTCCGGCTGCTTGGGGAGGAACCGATGTCCGCCGGTGCCCTGGCCGAGCAGATCGGGCTGACCGGAGCCGCCGTCACCGCGCTCATTGATCGGCTGGAAAAAGCTGGATACGTCGTCCGTGAGCGTGGCGCCGACGACCGCCGCCGGATCACCGTGCACGCCGTTCCGGAGAAGCTTTGCGAGGTCGACAGCCTCTACGCAGGGCACGGTGCCAGGATGTCGAAGCTGCTTTCGAGGTACAGCGCGGAGGAGTTTCGAGTGATTGCAGACTTTCTGGAACGGACCACGCAGGTGCTCGCCGAAGAAACGAAGAAACTCCGGGACCAGCCACAAACAGGCGCAGCGGCAACCGGGCGCCAGGCGCGCTGAAATCCCGTGGCACCGCTCAGATAGGCTCCGCGGCGCCCGCGTTGCGTACGGCGGGCGCCACATCCCTTCCCAAGAGTTCGATGGCGCGCATGAGTTTGGCGTGCGACAACGCCGCGATGCTCATCTGGAAGGTCAACCGGTCGATGCCTCCCAAAGCCTCGTTGACGTACAGGATCTTCTCCGCAACGGTCTGCGCGTCTCCGATCAGCAACGCCCCCTTGGGGCCGCGCAGGGCATTGAAGTGCGCGCGGGTGATCGGTGGCCAGCCGCGCTCCTGCCCGATCTTGGTGAAACTGCGCGCGTAACCAGGGAAGAAATCCTCGGCGGCCTGCTCCGTGGTGTCGGCAACGTAGCCAAGCGCGTGGACGCCAACCTTGAGCTTCTCATGACCGGCACGCCGACCGGCCTCGCGGTACAAGTCGATGAGTGGCCGAAAACGGTGCGGTTCGCCGCCGATGATCGCTACCATCAGCGGCAGGCCAAGGGTGCCGGCGCGGGCGAAAGACGTGGGCGTGCCGCCTACCCCAAGCCAGATGGGCAGCGGATTTTGCAGCGGACGCGGGTAGATGCCTTGACCGGTCAACGCGGCGCGGTGTCGGCCGGACCAGCGCACGCGCGGGTGCTCGCGGATCTTCAAGAGCAGGTCAAGTTTTTCACTGAAAAGCGATTCGTAGTCCTCGAGCTTAAAGCCGAAGAGCGGGAACGATTCGATGAAGGAGCCGCGGCCCACGACGATCTCCGCCCGGCCTTGGGAGAGCAGGTCAAGGGTGGCGAACTCTTGAAAGACGCGGACCGGGTCCGCGGCGCTGAGCACGGTGACGGCGCTCGCCAAACGGATGTTCCGGGTGCGCGCCGCGGCCGCCGCGAGGATGACCGCGGGCGCAGAGTCGAGGTACTCGGGGCGGTGATGTTCGCCGATGCCGAAGACGTCGAGCCCGGTCTCATCCGCCCAAGCGACCTCCTCAAGCAAATCGCTCAGGTGAGTGGCGGGGGTCCGCGTGTCGTTTGCTGAAGGGTGGGCTGCGATGGCCACGAAACTGTCGAGACCGATCTCCATGTGGGTAGAAGTTACCGCTGCGAACGTCTACGCCGCGCGCGAGAGCCTTCCCGCCATCTCGTGGATGGCGGGAAGCGGGGTTCTGCTTGGGTGGCCCGGTTCAAGACCCGACCAACAGCACCGTGCGCCCGAGGTGGTGTCCCTCCATGGCCGCTTGCGCCTGCGCGGCTTCGCGGAGCGGGAAAGTCTGGTCGACTCCGACGCTGAAAGGGCCGGCTTCAATCAAGGCATTAAGCCGGTCGAATGCCTGCCGGCCCGGCTCGCCGTTGTAGCCGACCGCCTCGACGCCGGGCCGGCCCTTCGGTTCGGGCTGCACCCCGTGGGGGTAGGCCACGCGTCCGCCCTGGCGAACGGCCGCGATCGCGCCGTCGAGACCTTTGGCGCTCACGGTTGCCAGCACGCCGTCGAGCCCCTCCGGTGCGAACCGGCGGATGGCTCCGTCGAGATCACCGCCTTTGCCATCGACGACCTCGTCCGCGCCGGCGGCCCGGGCGAGCGCCGCGCTGTCTGCACCCGAGGCGACCGCCAGCACCTGGGCCCGCAGGCGTTTGGCCAACTGCACCGCAACATGTCCGACGCTGCCCACGCCGAAGACCAGCAATCGGTCGCCCGCCTTCACCTCCAGCGCACCAGTCAAACCGGAAAGCGCCGTTAGTCCCGGTACCGCCAAGGCGCCTGCCTGGTCCATCGGCAGACCTTTCGGCACGCGGGCAACCTGGTCGGTCAGCAGCGCCACGTACTCGGCGTAAGAACCGCCCTTGGGATTCAGGAAAGAATAGCCGTAGACCTTGTCGCCCACTCCGAAGCCTTGCGCGCCGGCACCGACCGCCGCAATCGTACCCGCACTATCAGCGCCCAGCACCAGCGGGAACGTGGCAGGTGCCATGGCGTCCATCGCGCCCGAACGCACGAGCGCGTCCCAAACCCCGACCCCCGCAGCCTCGACTTTGATGAGGACCTCACCCGGACCCACGGAGGGCACGGGAAGGTCGCGAAGTTTAAGCTCTTCTTTACCGCCGTAGTGGTCGATGGCGACGGCCTGCATGGTTTTGGGTACGTTCATCGCGGGTTTTTCCTGTGGTTGGTGGTCCGTTGAGATTGTAAGGGGGAATGTTCCGACGGCTCCCTCGTGCTCCCGCCGTGGTGGCCCTTCGCCTCGCACGAGATCGGATGGGCGCGCTAAGAAGCTTTGAAGGTGGTCTTCTCGTTGTCAACAAATGGCTGGAACAGTGCGGCCGGCCAGTTGGCAGGGGTGGCTTATGGTTATCTCAAGCGGCTTGGGCCTGATGTTTCAGAGTTCGAACAAGGCCACGAAGGACATACAGGGAAGGCACGGGCAAGCCGCCGAACGGTCTCTATGACCAAGGCCAAAGGAGAAGGAAGGCAGGAGGCGCCCGGCGAAAGCCGCCCCAGGATGGTAGCGACGGGCGACGCAGGGAGCGCCGACGCTTCGTCCGTAACGGGTTGGGCGGCTATCACCTTTGCTCCAGCATGCTGGCGGGGCGCCGGCGCTACGCTGACAGTCCGGCGGCGGCGCTCGAAGATGGCTCGGGCCTGGCGGCGTCTCGTAAAACTCGCCTTGCCCTACCATGCCTCGCCCTACCATCGCTCGGCGAGGGCCGCCCCAAGACGTTCCTGACGGGCGGCAGGGGAGCGCGGGCGTCCCGCCCGTCACGGGCCCGCCAACGCCCGCGATCGTCGTCCACCCTTCCGACGGCCCGGCGACGTCTCGCATCGTTTGCCTTGCCGCACCAACCCTAAGGCGATGACGGCTTGCCTGGGCTGCCCTCACCTCGAGGGAAAACCGTGCGGCGGGTGGCAAGAAGCCGGAAACGTCGGTCCAAGCCACTAAGGATAATACCGGTAGTGAATTCTTACGGGGATAAGGTAATTGCCGTTCGCGTCCGCGACGCACGTCCACCGTTTGCGGACCCAAGCGCGCACTTCTGCGTCCACCAACGGCAGCCCGCAGCTTTTCAACGTGCTTACCCGCCGAACCTTGCCGTTCCTGAGCTCGAAGCGCACCGTCGACCAAAACTCCTTTTGGTCGTGTGGATCGGCGCGGTGCACCTCGTTCCAGGCACCGTGAGAAAGCCGAACCGCCGGGGTCCGTTGCAGGGGCGAGTTGGCCCAGACGGTAACCTCCGCAACTCCCGAGAAGTCCCTGGCGTAATGGTAGGTGCGCCAAATCCAGGAAGCGATGGCCCGATCGACGTCGGGTGAACCGCACCCTTTCACGACTTCAACGCGGGTCACGTCACCGGCGATGACATGGGCGCGCAAGGTCACGTTCAAACGGCCATCTGCCGGGAGGGGCAACGCACGGAGTTCCGCCCATTCCCGCTGAGACAACGGCGGTCTGGCTTCGACGTTGGCCGGTGCTGGGGAATCTGCGGCAAACGACAGTGCCGGCACGCACAGCAAGCAGGCGCTCAACGTGCAGAGGGCGCGTCGCGACAAGGTTCTGATAACCAACATAGCTACCATATACCAAAGGAGATTGTCGGTGGCGAGCGTGCAGCTGGAAGGCACCGTCGGTAGCCAGCGCGAACTTCTAATGGCGCGCGTCGGACGTTGAGCACCCGCGCTGGCGGCCGCTAGCCACGGCGTGCGGCTAGGGGCGTTCAAGCTGCCGGAGGCCAAGCGTGGCTTCGTGCTCCCGCCGCGGTGCTGGGTGATGGGGCGGTCCTTCGCTTGGCTCGCCCGCTTCCGGCGGTTGGCGCGTGATCACGAGCGGCCACCCGCCACCCTGGCGGGCCTGCATTTCGTCGCCTTCGCCTGCCTGATGCTGGCGAGGATCACCTTCCAGTCCCGCATCGGTTAGTTCATGACAGTCTTTAGATAAGAAGAAGCTTAAAAGGGCGATCAGACTGGGCACATGCGCCCGAAACTTGCGGGTGACTCGGTCAAGCCGGAGATCGTCTCGAAACGGGCCGTGGTGTGCCAAGTAAAGCAACTGCCGAAACGAATCCCGACCAGGTTGACGTGGTGCGTCTGAAAACCGGGATGCCTAGCCTGCGGCAACGATGGCCCTTGATTTCGACACGAGGCTCAAGCCCGCCCACGTCGCGGGGCAATGAGGCCGAAGGCGAGGTAAGTACCGCTGAAACGCAGCCGAAAGACGTCCGAATCGAGCGAAAGGTGGTTGGTAATCGACGCCCGCGATGGCGTGGTGAACGGCCAAGTCGCGGGTCGCGGTGCTGGTCAGAATGAAAAGTGTCGACCGCACAACGTCCAGGAATAGCTCACTCTCGCCGCATCAGTTTAGATGGATCGAGAGAAAGCGCTCGCAAGGCCGGGAAGGCTGACCCAGCGGTACCTAGCAGGATCATCACCACTACCGTGCCTCCCAAAACCACTGGGTCACCGGGATTTGGCTGGTAAACGACGCGCGCCAGCAATGGGCGTACGGAGAGACCGAGCAAAAGTCCGATCAACGATCCGACCCCGAGCAGCACGATCGGCCGGCCAACCGCCGCACTTAGAAGGTTCCACCCATGCGCGCCCAGAGCCATTCGAACCCCCAACTCCTTCGTCCGCCGGCTCACGTTGTAGGCTGCCATGCCGAAGATGCCGGACACCGCCAGCATGGCCGCCAACACGCCCATCGCGCCGAGCGCCGCCGTCGCGGCCCGCGCAGGGAACAGCTGGAGGCCAAGCGAGTCGGTCCAGCTCTGCACGGCGATCGGCGCGTCGGGCTCGATCCCGCCCAACGTGCGTTGCAGCGCCGCGGTCATCTCGTTCGGCGCGCGGCCTGAGCGTACCACGAATACGGGGCTTTCCTGTTCGCTTTGTGCCAGGGGCAGATAAACCACCGGCTGCGGCGGCTCCGTCAGGTCGTGGTATTTGCCGGCTTCGGTGACGCCCACCACCTCCCGCAACTGCCCGTCCACGATGAACCGTTGACCGATGGCCGACCCCCCGCCCCACAGGCTGCGCGCCAAGGTTTCGTTCACGAGCGCAACCGGGGGTTTGTCTTGCGCGTCGTGCCACGAAACGTCCCGTCCGGCCAACATCCGAGTACCCGCAGCCTCCAGGTATCCCGGCGACACGGTGAACACGTACGGGGCCGAAACGGCGTTCTTCAAAGTGAACACCGTCGTGCCCGGAGGGAAGATCGGCACCCCGTGCAACCCGCCGTTCATGAAGACGCGGCTTATCGTGCCTGCGGCCATCACACCCGGGATCCGACGAGCGGCCTCGATCATGGCTTTCTCCTTCTCGAGGATCACGTCGCTTGCCTCTTCCGCTTGGCTCAGGTCCACGTCCGCCAGCATCACGCCACGCGGTTCGAAGCCCAGCGGGGTCTGCAGCACGCCAGTCATGCCGCGCACGGCGACGAGTGACGCCGTGACCAGCAGGGTGCAGACGGCGATTTGTGCGCCGAGCAACAGGTCGCGCACCGCGAAGCGGCGCAGCGGCGTCGCATCCGCCCGTCCGCCCTTCATGACTTGGAGCGGCGTGCTTTTCGACAGCTGCCAGCACGGCAGCAAACCAAGCGCGACCGCGCTTCCCACCGTTAACAAAAAAGCCGCCAGGTAGACGGGCGCATCCACACTGGCTTCTAGTCGACCATAGGGAGAGTTCCATCGGCTCAACAACTGCAGCAGCGCGCCTGCGGTGAGCAGCCCCGCCGCGCCGCCCATCACCGAGACGAGCATCGCCTCCATGAGCAACTGTCGAACCATCCGCCAGACGCTGGACCCGAGGGCTAAACGGAGGGCCAGCTCATGGCCACGATCCGCGGTGCGCGCCGCGAACAGGCCCGCCAGGTTGGCGCACGCCGCGCCAAGCACGAGAATCGCCAGCACGGTCACGCTGTACAGAAACCCGCGGATCACGTCGCCGAGATCGCCTAAGAGCCCTGGACGGATGAGCCGCAGCGAGATGTCCCGGTCCGACTGCGGGTACTCCTTCGCGAGCGCAGCGGCGACGGCGTTCAGGTTTTCGGTGGCCTGCTGGGGCGTGATCCCCGGTTCAAGGCGACCGATCACCGTGATAGCCACTTCGGTTCGGCTCGTCAGGTAATCCGCACCTTCCACCTGTTCCTCGTTCGCGATCGGAATCCAGTAATCCGGCCAATCAAACCGCTCGGTCCCGTGGAACCGAGCCTGCGCGACGCCGATGATGGTAAACGGATGCTTGTTGAGCTCCACGGTGGTCCCGACGACGCCCGGATCGGAATTGAACGCGGTTCGCCACAGGTTGTGGCTCAACACCACAAACGGCGCCGAATTCGGCCCATGCACGTCCGCTGAACTGAAAAAACGGCCCACCGTTGGCTGCACACCGAGCAAGTCGAAGTAGTTGTCAGTAACTTCGTACCCAGAAACGCTCTTTACTGCCGTGCCATTTCTTAGCCTAGCGTGAGAAAATCCGTAATACCCCGCCAACCCGCTGAACGTGGCAGTTCGGCGCCGGAAATCCTCAAAGGCCGGGTACGACGTGGTCAGCAACTTCCCGTTCGCCCATTCTTTGTGGCGAACCTGGTAAAGGTTTTGCGGATCGCTGACGTCCAGCGGACGCAGCAGCACCGAGTTCACCACCCCGAAGACGGTGAGGTTTGCCCCTATGCCGAGCATCAGGGACAAGACTACCGTCACCGCTAGCGCGGGCGACTTGGCCAAAACCCGAACGGCATACCGGATGTCCAACAACAGATCTTCCATCCATCAATGGTATTAAGGGCCCCTTTTACTAAGCACCGATTTTGCCCATCACGTGCCCGTTCTTGCCTGCGCGCTACTCTTGAAAATCCATCCGAACGGGCGCTGAGTTCGATCGCCAGGAACGCGCGTTTGTCGAAAGTACGGCCGCTCTTGAACTGTGTTTTTCAATTGCCGGGCGCTCTGCCAAATTCGTTGAGGAGCATTTGCACGGTTGCTGAAGCAACGGTCCCGGAAAGCTTCGCTTGGCCGGCTCTCGCACCCGTCCGTCACGCCTGCCGCAGCGCTGCCGAAGGATCGACCCGCATCGCGCGCCGGGTCGGACCGAGGCAGGCCAACGCCGCTACCCAGCTGAGCACCAGGGCGCTAGTCGCGAATGAGGTGAGGTCAAAGGGCGATACCCCATAGAGCGCACCTTCGATCGCCCGCACTAGGGCCGCCGCCGCGCACAGACCAATAATGGTTCCAAGGAAGACGGGTCTAAGGCCCTGTTTTAGAACCAGGAAGGCCACGTCTGCCGCTCGGGCACCTAACGCCATTCGAACGGCTATCTCGCGGGATCGTCGTCCAACCGCATACGCCGTTGTTCCGTAAAGCCCAACTCCCGAAAGGAGGAGCGCACCAATGGAAAACACTTCGGCCAATGAGGCATTCAGCGTCCTCACCCATAACCGTGACGTTATGAGGTCGTCATAGGTCGCCAGATCCATCAACGGCACCTCTGGATCCACAGACGACACCAGACCCTGCATCGCTGGCATGAGGGACTTGGGGTCGCCGGACGTACGCAGCAGCAGGAAAAGGCGATAGAGGTTTTTCCGTTGTTCATACGGAAAATAGGCCTGGAGTTCCGGAGAGCCGTGGCCAGGTGCGTGGTGCCGTGACTGTGCAACGACGCCGACGATGGTCCACCTTTTTTGGTCTCCTTCTGCCCTCGGTAGCTCGATCTGCTTTCCCATCGGGTCCGCTTGACCAAAGGAGCGTCGTGCTGTGGCGTCGTCGATGATGGCGACGTTCTGCGTTGTATCCCGGTCAGCGGCGTTGAAGTCCCGACCTCGGAGTAACGGAATCTCCATCGTGCGGAAATATCCTGGGGAGATCTCCTGCGCGCAGAACGTCGGTTCCTTGCCCCGCTCCTGCTCAGGTTGCCCGACCACGTGAAAGGGCACGCTTACGTCGCCGACCGTCCATTCGAAAGGTTGTTCCGAATTCATGGCCGCGGCGGTCACCCCGGGCATTTGGGACGCCTTCTCGAGCAACGCGTCGAAGAAGCTTCGGAGGCGTTTGCCATCCTGGTACTTCTCCGCCGTGGGGTAGATGTCGACGGTAAGCAAGCGGTGTGGGTTGAAGCCGAGCGGCAGCGCGTGTACGGCGCGCAAGCTGTGCGCAAGCAGGCTTGCGCCGACCAGCAGCACGCTTGCCAAAGCCGCCTGCGCGGTGACGAGCAAAAGGTGAAGCTTCTGCCGACCTGGTCCTGCCGTCCCTGAGCGGCCCTCTTCGCCCCGCAGTGCCGCGATCAGGTTCACGTCCGACATCCTTACCGCCGGCATGAATCCGGACACGAGTGCTACTACGAGGCTAAGTCCAAACGTAAATCCGACCGCCGCAACGTCTAGCCGGACGTCGCGGAAGACGGACAGCCAGTCCGGGCTCATCCCCCGGACGAGTCTGATGAGAAGCGCTGCGACACCCAAGCCGGCGACGCTACCTAAACTTGAGAAAACCGCGCTTTCTGTGATCAGTTGGCCGATAAGGTCAGCCTGAGAAGCCCCAAGCGTCGCGCGAACTGCCACTTCTCGTCTTCGGTCCAGCGCGCGAGCGGAAAGAAGGTTGCTTACGTTAGCAACGGAAATAAGCAGGATGATACAGGCACCGACAGCCAAGGACCAGACGGCGGAGCCATACCCCTCGACCGCCTGCTCCTGGAGTGGCCGGATGAGGATCCGGAGGCCTTTATCAGCATCAGGGTACTGGGCCGAAAGACCATCCTGAATTCTGCCAAAATCCTCCTGGGCTTGACGCGCACTCACCCCGGCCTTCAATCTTCCTAAAAATAAATAGCTCCGTAAATCGCGCCTCTCGGAGTAACCGTCGGCGTCGGCTACCCGCGCAGGTACAAAAACAATATCGTCCGGGGGCGTGGTAACATCGCCGACCTGACCCTGGCAGACGCCGATGACCTGGTAGCTTCTACTGCTCAGCACAATTGACTTGCCGATCACGCTTGGGTCTGCGTTGAAGCGCCTCCTCCACAAGTCCTCGCTGAGCACGGCGACCGGTGACCCGCCTCGCTTGTCCTCGTCGTCCGTGAATGGTCTGCCAAGGATGAACGGCTTCCCAGTCAGCTCGAACAAGCTCGCCGTGGTTAGCACACCCGTTAGCCGCTCGGCGTGCCCGCCGACACTCCAGTCTAGGTAGGTCCAATTCGTCAGACCCAGAAGCTCACAGCTGCGCTGGTCACGGCGGAAGTCCAGGTAATCCGGATAACTGACGTTATCCGACTCTTCAGCGCCCCTCACGGGTGAGATCTGTATCAGACGCTGACTCTCCGGAAACGGCAGCGCATGGAAAATCACTGCGTTTACCAAGCTGAACATGGCGGCGCTTGCACCGATACCCAGGGCAAGAGCAGTCGTCGCTATCATCACCAGCGAGGGTGATTTCTGAAGCAGTCGGAAAGCGTACCTACAGTGTGTAACAAGCATGGCGGGCCCAATGTGTCGCGGCGATCGGACGAGGCACGGTGGTGAGTCCTGACATCCAGGCGCTAGCGCCCCAGGTCGAGGCGTCCGACAAGGCGTGGTTGGGTTAAGGTGGTTTGCAGGTCGGCGCAGGTGCCCGCAAGATGGTGCGCTGATGAAAGGGTTGCCGTCCTGCCCGCCTCACGCGTGCCGCAGGGCTTTTAGTGGGTCGACGGTCATCGCGCGACGCGCTGGGCCGAGTGAGGCGAGGGCGGCGACGGCCAGGAGCAGGCAGGGCGCGATGAGCAATGTGCCGAGAGGCGGGGCAGCGGTCTCGGTGAAGATGCCTCCCAAGAGCTGAATGGCCCCGCCGCCGAGAAGTAGTCCGGCCAAGCAACCGATGGCCGCGAGCGCGACGCCGTGCGCCACGATGAGGCGGAGGATGCCGACCGGATCGGCGCCAAGAATGAGCCGGAGCCCGATCTCGCGGGTCCTGCCAGCGGTCACGTAAGAAAGCGTGGCGTAGACGCCGCACGCCGCCAAGCCGACCGCCGCGACGGCAAAAATGCCAACGAGCCCGGTGAGTAGCCGCCGCGTGGAAAGGAGGCCGGAGAGCAACTCGTCCATCGTGCGCAGGTCCACGACGAAACCCTTCGGGCCGGCCTCCTCGATCGCCCGTCGCATGGCCTCTTTCATCGCGTCAGGGTCGTTCTCGCAACGGACGCAGAGCTGGCGGTAAAGAGCGGCATTTTGAGCGTAGGCGAAATAGACCTGCGGAAGCGCCGCCGGGTCTTCGCCTAACCCGGCGCGATGGACGTCGCCGACGACGCCAACCACCCGGTAACCGGACGGTTCGGAACCCGGGCCAAAACCGAACACGCGTTTCCCGATTGGGTCAACGTAAGGAAAGTAGCGTGCGGCGAACGTTCGATCGATGATGACGACCGGATCGCTCCCCTGCCGATCGTCCACGGAGATTTCTCGTCCCTGCAGGAGGGCAATCCCCATGGTGTGAAAATAACCGGGCGAAACCGCTTCATACCGGGCGTATTCTTCTTCCCCACTGGCCGGGCCCGGCGTGAGCGAAACGCGCACCTTGATCGTTTCGCCAGCGAACGGCACGCCTGAGCTGACCGCAACGGATCGGACCCCGGGTAGGCGCGCCAAGCGCCCTTGCAACTCGTCGAAGTAGGCGTTTTGCGAAGCCTGCGTGCCCGGGTCCCAAAACGGGATTCCAACGGACGCCATGACGAGGGGGCGCGGGTCGAGTCCCAGATCCTTCGAGCTCAGGGCCAAGACGTTCCGGAGCGCCGTGCCGGCGCTGGCGAGCAACGCCGTGGCCAGGGCAAGCTGCGCGACAACCAAGACCTCCCGCAAACGCCGGGTCCCCATGCCGGGCGCGGGGTTTTGCCGTTCTCCTTTCAGCGCGGTGTAAAGGTCGATCCGGGCGGCACGCCACGCAGGGACCAAACCGAACAGGAAGGCGACCGCGCAAGAAAGGATAACCAAAAATCCGAACGCCGTGCCGTCCAATCCAGCCGATTGCAGCCTCGAGGCATCGTTCGGCAGCACCGCACGCATGCCACGAAGCACGACGGTGCAGAGCGGAATCCCGGCGACCGCGCCAAGGGCGGTGAGGAAGAGGCTCTGTGTGACGACAGACCGGAAGGTGTCGACCGGCGATGCGCCCAAGGTGCCAAGCACCGCGATCCGGTGTTCCTGGCTGGCCGTGTGCGCGAGCAGCAGGCTGGAGGTGTTTAGGCAGGTAATCAACAGCAGGCAAACGGCTGCGGCGGCGATCGTCCAAAGCACCGTCGCGTAACCTCCGATGACCGTCTGCAGCACCCCTTGAAGTTCAACCCTCGACAAGGAACGCTCCGTGTCGAGCTCCGCCTTCATCGGGAGCGCTAAAGCGCCGAGCTCCGCTTGAGCCTCGGCGGGCGTGACGCCTGGTTTTAGCCGTCCCACGCACTGGAAATCGTGCGCTCCGTTGGATCGAACGACGTTCCAGATCTCGTCTGGCATGCCCTGCAGCGGAGCGTACCAGTCAAGGTGGGCGGGGTCGTCCAGTTCCTTGGGGGCGACCCCGATCACCTCACGCGACCTGCCGTTGAGAACGACGCGCCGGCTTACCAGCGACGGGTCCGCGCCGAAGCGCGACCGCCAAGCGCGTTCATTGATCACCACGACATCGGTTCCCGAACGGTTGTCCCGTTCGTCGAAGAACCGTCCCAGCAACGGTCTCAACCCCATCACGTCGAAGTAGCTGGCGGAGGCGTAACCACCGGTGAAACGCGTGCTACGATTGTCTTGGAGCAGAATGAACTCGTCGGTGAGCACCGTGGCCAACTCGTCAAAACTCCGTTGTTGACTGTGCCAGCGTTCGTAGGTGCGGTACGGCACGCGCCGGATCTTCGTGTTCTGGAGGCATTCGACCGCGTAATAAAGCCGGTCCCAACCGGGGTAGGGGAGCGGCTGGAGGAGCGCCGATCGAACCAAGCAGTAAACGGCGGTGTTGGTTCCCGTGCTGAGGGCGGTGAGAAACACCGTGAAAAACGCGAACGCGGGGGCGACCCGGAACACGCGGAAAAATCGCCCGAGGTTCACCCCGCCCCTCCTTGCTCAATCCGTGCGATTGGGATCGTCCCGCTGAGGACGGCGTCCTTACTCGGACCAATCCCGGGTTCGGTCGAAGGTGCACGCGCCTCGGTCGCCGCCTCCTTCACAATCTGACCGTCGAAGAGGTGGACCGTGCGGTCGGCGCAACCGGCAAACCGCTCGTCGTGGGTGACCATGAGGATGGTCGCGCCGCTGCGGTGGAGGTCGCCGAGCAATCCCATCACCGCCTCGCCGTTGCGGCTGTCGAGGTTGCCCGTCGGCTCGTCCGCCAGCAGGACGGCCGGGGAGCCGACGAGGGCGCGCGCGACCGCGACCCGTTGCTGCTGTCCGCCGCTGAGCTGACTCGGGAAGTGTCGTTGGCGGTGGTTCAGCCCGACGCGGTCCAGGGAGGCCAAGACGCGTTCCTTGCGCACCCCTCGAGACAGGTCGCGCCGGTAGGTGAGCGGGAGTTCCACGTTCTCGTAGACGGTGAGGTCGCCGATCAAGTTGAAGCTTTGGAAAATGAAGCCGATCTGCCGATTCCGGATCCGGCTCCGTTCCCTAAGGTTCAAGGCGTCGACCCGTTGGCCTTGCAGGAGGTAGGTGCCCCCGCTCGGCCGGTCCAACAAGCCCAGGATGGAGAGGAGCGTCGACTTGCCGCAGCCGCTCGGGCCGGCGATCGCCACGTATTCGCCGGCGAAGACCTCGAGGTGAATCCCTTGCAGCGCGTGCGTTTCGACCTCGTCGGTCAAGAAAACTTTGGAGACGTCGACGAGCTCGATCAGCTTGCGCGGCGCGTCCGGGGCCGGCCCGGGCGGCGGGGGCGTGCTTTCGGGAAAATTCATTGGAGCCGGACGGTGGCGTGGGTGGCGAACGCGGCGGCGTCGGAAAGGATGACGCGGTCCCCGGTCTGGAGTCCATCCTCGATGACTACCCGCGTGGCCGAACCGCGCCCGAGCTTGACCGGGACCGCGGAGGCGGTGTCGCCGACGACGCGATAGAGGCGGACGACCGAGTCGTCTTGGGCGAACGCGGGACGGCCCACGGAAAGCACATCTTCCAAACGCTCGCGCTCGACCGAACCCTCGACCGTGAGTTCGGGCCGGCCGCCCGGCAAGGGCGCGCCGGGCGGGAAGGTGACGTCGACGGTCACCGTCCCGGCGTTCACGGCCGAGTCGACCCGTGACACCTTTCCGGTGATGGTCACGGAGTTGCGGAGGTCGATCCGGGCAACCTGGCCCAGGGCAACGTCGCGGGCCTGGACCTCAGGGATTTTCAGTTGCGCCTTGAGTTTGGCCGCGTCCGCGACGCGGGCCAGGTTCGCGCCGGGCGCGACCCGTTGGCCGACGTCGACCGCGATGGCCTGGAGCACGCCGTCCATGCCGGCGCGGACCTGCAAGGCGTCGAGCTGCCCGTGCCGCAGCGCGGCCAACGTCTGCGCCCGCGCGACGCCCGCCCGCGCTTCGGCCAAGCGTGAGGGTTGGGAACCGCGCGTGGTCTCGAGGCGCTTCGCCTGGATCTCGCAGAGCTTGGCATCGCCTTCGGCGGCGATCCGGGCTTTTTCCAAGTCCAACGCGGCGATTAGGCCGCCCCGGGCCAGGCGCTGGTCGGCCTTCCATTCGGCCAAGGCGGTGTCGCGCTGCGCTTCCGCCTGGGCGAGGAGGGCGACCCCGTCCTGTTCTTCGTTCCGAAGCTGGGCCTCCAGCGAAACGGCTTTGGCCTTCGCGCTTTCCAGGTCGGCGTCGGCCTCGGCGGCTTGTTCGACGAGTTCCTCGTTGCTGAGCTGCAGGATGACCGTGTCGGCCGTCACCGCCGCACCCGGCCAAACTAGGATCCGGTCGACGCGCCCCTCGGTCCGTGCCGGCAACCAACGGATCTCTTCCGGGGTGAGCGTGCCAAGGCCCTGGACGTCGCGCACGAGGGGGCCGCGGGTGACGGTGTCGGTCCAAATGCTCTGGCGATCGACCGTCGGGAGGGCCGCCGGCAGGTGAACGACGTACCAACAGAGTAGGCTGAGGCCGAAGGTTAAGGGCAGACCGAGGGCGAGTCGGCGTTTCCACCGATGCCGGCGCACACCGGTGCGCGGCACGTCCGTCCGGGGTGGAGGTGCGGAAACGAATCGGTGATCGAGGTCGGGGGCGGATGACATGATGGAAGCAAGCTGCGTCAGGGTAGGAGGCAGGAGTTGTGCCAAGGTTCAAAGTAGGCGGTTTCTCCTCGTGGGGAGCTGAGCCAGGAACGGGTGTGGTGTTTCAGGTTGAGAAGGCGCGTTGCAATTTGAGACGCCAGCGTCGTGAAGCGGCAGGACGAAGGCCAAATGGCAAAGGCCAAAACGGAGAAAGCCGGACACCGTGCCTGCGGTGGGGCGAAGACCCAACCCGCAGCTGGAGCCGCCGTCGCCGGAGAGGCTTGCGGGTTGGTCTGAGCCGGCCGGGATCACCCTGGCGGCGGGCTCCCCCTCCGTTTCCACCGGCTCAAACTGCCCTGGGACGCCGTCAGGGTCACTCAAGCCCGGCTCAGACCAGTCGGCGGCCGTCTACCCCGAAAGCCGCCCGGCTTTGCCACCTGGGTCTTCGCCCCACCGGGTCGCTCGCGAGGTCGCGCTCGCGGCCATCTGCCATTTGCCATCTGCGATTTGTCATGCGCGGAGCGCCCGGCCCCACCACAAGCAAGACGGCTGCTCCTCAGGTCGGGTAACCCGCGGCATCGATCGGCAAACGCAGGGTGGCGACGCAGCCCGAAGTTCCGTCCGTGCGATTTTGGAGGGTCAGCGTGCCCCCGTGCGTTTCGGCGATTTGCCGGCTCAACGCGAGGCCGATCCCGCTGCCGTCTGCCTTGGTGGTGAAAAACGGCACGAAGAGGTTGGCGGAGCCGGCGATGCCCGGCCCCGAATCAATCACGGCGATCTCGACGGCGTCAACCATCGCGCGCCAGCGAAGCGTCACCTCGCCTCCAGTCTCGAGTGCGGCATCCGCCGCGTTCCTCACTAAATTGATGAGGGCTTGTTCGAGCTGCGCGCGATCGGCGGAGAGTGCCAACGGCGGGCCGGGGTCGACCTTGACCGGCAGCCGAGGCTCGAGCACCGCGACGTGCTGAATCAAGTCGCCGATCTCCAAGGGCCGAAGGACTAGGGAGGGGAGCCGCGCCAAACGCGCGTAGCCCGCCATAAACCGGTTGAGCGCGGCGGCCCGGTCCCGGATCACCCGTAACCCGGCGCCAAGGTCGGTGGGGTGACCTGCGTCCGTCGCCATGCCCTCCAGGCTTTCGGCAATGGACTCGATTGGGCCGAGCGAATTGTTCAACTCGTGGCCAAGGACCCGAATGAGGCGTTGCCAAGCGATCCGCTCTTCCTGACGCAACGCGCTGCTCACGTCGTGCAGGACCAACAAGCGGTGGGGTCGGCCCCCGGACCGGAATTGGCTCCGTTTAAGATCCCAACGCCGGCCCGCACGCCCTGGGAATGATCGCTCCAACACCCGTGCAGCAGGCCCGCCGAGGCAGTCGTCCAACCCCAAAGTCTTGGCGCTTCTCCCGAGGAGGTCGGCCGGCCTTCCGGCGAGCAGGTCCGCACCGGCCGGGTTGACGAGGCTCAACCGGTCCGCGTCGTCAAACGTGAAGAGCGCGGTTTCGACCGAATCCATCACGGCCTCTAAGAGCACGCTGACCCCCGTCTCCTGGCGACGGGCGTTCAGAAGTTGGTCGCCCAAGGAGTTGAGTTCCCGCATCAGGTCGCCGGCCATTCCCCGGCTACGCGCCCCGCGCGCCCGCAAAGAATAGTCGCCTTCCCGGAAAGCCGCTAAGATGTTGGTCAGCGTCTGCAACGGGAACGCCAGTCTCCGCCGGAGAGCCCAAGCACCGCCCAACCAGCTTGCGCCCACGGCACCGGCCAACGCACCCCGGATGAGCCACGGCCAATCGGTTGCGGCGAGCAGGACGACGGTGGCGCCAACCGCCGGAAAACCGGTGATGAGGACGAAGCGTTGGATCGACCTCTCGAAGTTGGGCAGCGAAACCGCGCCACCAGCGCTTCTCTCACTTTCCCGCATCGACCCCATATTGTTGCAGGCGACGGTAAAAGGTGCTCCGGCTTAGCCCCAGCGCTTCGGCGGCCCGGGTGGCGTTCCCGCCATACCGGGCGAGGGCCTTTTCGATGAGGACCCGTTCGATCTGCTCCAAGGTGAGGTTCTCCAACGGAGGGGGGTCGGTGCCGAGGTCGTTGCTGCCCAGGCCGAGGTCGGCTGCCCGGATGCGGCGGGCATCGGTCATGAGCACCGCCCGTTCCACCGCGTGGTCCAACTCCCGGACGTTCCCTGGCCACGGATGCCGTTCCAGCGCCCTTTCCGCAGCGGGTTCAAACCCAGTGACCGCCTTGCGGTAGCGCCGCGCGTGCCTCTCGAGGAAAAAGCGGGCCAACTCGGGAAGGTCTTCGGTCCGTTCCCGCAACGCCGGCAACCGGATCTCGACGGTGTTCAACCGGAAGTAGAGGTCTCGCCGGAACCTGCCCGCCGCGACTTCGGCTGGCAGGTCGGCGTTGGTGGCCGCGAGCAGGCGCACGTCGGCGCGCCGAGTTTTGGAAGATCCCAATCTTTCGAACTCGCCAGTCTCGACGGTCCGCAAGAGTTGAGCTTGCTGCGGTATGGGCAGATTGCCGATTTCGTCCAAGAAGAGGGTGCCGCCCTCCGCAATCTCAAAACGTCCAGCACGATCCGTTTTGGCGTCGGTGAACGCGCCCTTCACATGCCCGAAGAGCTCGCTTTGGAACAGGTTTTCGTTCAGGCCGCCGATGTTCACGGTCACAAAAGGTGAGGCCGCCCGGTCGCTCCCCCGGTGAATCAGGCGGGCAATCAGGCCTTTGCCCGTGCCGTTTTCACCCGTGATCAAGACGCTGGCTTGAGACGGCGCGATCCGCTTGACCGTTTCGAGGACGGCGCGCATCGGTGCAGAACGGTCGACGACGGCTCCGTCCGACGCTTCCGGTGCGGCTCCGTCCCGGAGCAGGCGGTTTTCCGATTCGAGTCGTCCGTTGCGCCGTTCACTTTGCAGGAACTGGACCTGGGATCGGACGATCGCGAGCACGCGCGCGTTCTCCCAGGGTTTCTGGAAAAAGTCGCGGGCGCCAAGGCGCATGGCTTCGACCGCAAGGTCGACCGTGGCCCAAGCCGTCATCACGACAACCGCAGGCGCCCCCTCGAGGCGAGCAAGTTCAGCGATCAGGTCTAGACCTTCGCGCCCACTGGTCGTGTCCCGGGAGTAGTTGAGGTCCAACAAAACCAAGTCTGGATCGGCCTCCCGGACGGCGCGCAAAGTTCCCTCGGGCGATGTGGCAAAGTGCACTTCGTACCCTTCCCGGACCAAGAGGATGCGCAAAGCCTCGCGAACGGCTATTTGGTCGTCGGCGACGAGAATGCGCGGCGGTGCGGGCAGCGGTGACATGAAGGGCGGCAGGATTCGCGATCAGGCGAGCGGTCCGGTCGCCTAAAGGTTGAAGTGTATCTTTTGACAAAGCAATCGGGACGCACCGTGCTTTCAGCGCGGCCATGATTGCCCGGTCGAAACGTTTGCCACGAGCAGTTGCAAGTAACGCTGCCGTCTCTGCCGATATCGGTAGCGCTGCCTATGCCTGAGGACGTCGACTCACCCTAAAAGCCGAGTGGGGCAAAGGCGATTGGTGAGATGTGCCCGGGAGGGCCGGTGCTCCACCCCCGAGGGCGGTGTCCCGCAGGCAGCTCGCCCCACCGCTCCCGCTTGGCGGCGCCCTGCCCGCAGCGCTACGCTGCGCCGGCGGGAAGCGGCCCTTCCCCCGAAGGCCCGCGCAGCGTTGCGGGCGGGTCTCGTAAAACTCGCCTTGCCCTACCATGCCTCGCCCCACCATCGTTCGGCGAAGGCCGCCCCAAGACGCTCGTGACGGGCGGCAGGGGAGCGCGGGCGTCCCGCCCGTCCCGGCTCAAACCAACCGGCAGCCGTTGGTCAAAATGGCAACTCCCTCCTGCCGGTTGGTTTTCGCCCCACTGCAGGCACAAAGCGGGCTTGCGCCTTGCGCTACCAAGCTGCCGGTGAGTCCAGCGCGTCCAATCAATCGTCGCCAGAGGTCCCGGGCGGACGGCCGTGGAAGCGGGTGCCGCGGGGAGAGGCGGCTGCCGTGGCGTGTAACCGGAGGTTGTCGCCAGAGGCCGGCACAAGCGTGATCTCGGTGAGTTCCGGCGGGCAATCGAAACGCAACGGCAAACCCACCATGCCCAAGCCGCGCCCGGTGTAGACGTACCGGCCCGCCACCTCGTAAAGACCCGCCGGGTACTGGTCCGCCAGGGGTGGCAAGACGATCGGACCGTGGCCCGGGATGCGCACCTGCCCCCCGTGGCTGTGACCCGACACCTGAAGCTGGACCGGGCTGACCTGGACCAATTCGTCGAAGTAATCGGGTTCGTGCACCATGGCCAACGCGGTATCGCCGTCGCGGTAGCCGCGGAAGGCGGCGACGGGATCGGGATCGCCGGCCCAGGCCGAGTCAAGCCCCGCCAGGAATAGGGGGCCAGCGCTGGGCCCGAGCCGCACGCCGCGGTTGACGAGCACCTCGATGCCTTGGGTGGTCAGTTGTTTCTGGATCAGCTGGGGTCCGCGCCAGCGGTCGTGGTTGCCGAAAATCGCGTACACGCCGAGCCGGGCGTTCAGGCGGCTGAGCAGTGGGGCAAGCTCGCGGATGGACTCCAGCTCGGTGTAGACGTAATCGCCCGCCAGCAGGATCAGGTCGACCCGCAGCTCGTTGGTCCGTGCCACCGCCTGTTCGATGATCTCGCGGCGGGTAAACGGGTGGAGGTGATGGTCGGACATTAGGGCGATCCGAAAACCGTCCAGCGCCGCCGGCAGCTGCGGCAAGGCCACCGTCCGGCGTTCCAGGGCCAAGCGCTGCGGTTCGACGAAGTCCGCGTACGCGCCTAAACCCGCACCGACGACGGCGAAGCCGGCCAGCGCGCGCCCGCCCCTCCGAAGGAAATCGCGTCGGTTCAAAACGTGTGTCTGCTCGGTCGAAAGGATTTCGCCCGCAAGAATCTATCCTTCAGGCAGACAAAGCTCGCCTCGGCGGTGTTCAATCATCCGGATGGGGCTGGTGCGGAAACGGACGGTGTCCGTCCCTCGCACGAACGTAAACTCCAGGTGGCCACCGCAGAAAAGCCGCCTCGGCATGAACGCCGTTGAATAGGTGAAACCGCACCCGGCGATGCGCACGGGCCCCCGGGGCCGGTCGGAGCGTGAGGACTGGAGGAAGGCCTCGGGACTGCGAACGATGCGAAAGGCGTAATCGGTGTGCACGGTCACCACGCGCAACAAGTCGCCACGCCGGACCCCCGCGAGGTCGAACTCCTTCGCGTCCACCGTGGCCCGCTGCGCCAGGAACCGTTCCCAGTCCACGGATTCGCTTGAAGCTCGTCCGATCGCAAATAGCAAATCCCAAATCGCAAAACGGGGCATGCCGAACCAAAGCGGGTGATCGTCCGCTGGCGCGCCGGCCCTCGCCGTCATGCCGTGCGGGGATTTTGCCCGACGCTGCGCGATCCGCGATGGGCGATCGGAGCTGATCCAGATCGTTTTAAGCCGTTGCGCCCCAACGAACGGTGCATTTCATGACCGTGGTGGGCGCTGCGCCATCACCCATTTCGTGCCTCTCGATGAGTTGCACGATGGCCTCGGTAAGGGCCACCTGATCGAGCGCAAGCGTGGTCAGGTCGTGACACTTCCAACCTGACATCGCGATGCCGTCTTGACCGACGATCGCCAAGTCGCCCGGCACCTGCCGGTTGAGCAGACGGACGGCCGCATCGCGCGCCCCGATCGCCATCACGTCATTGCCGCACACCAGCGCGTCAATTTTCGAGCGGTGCAGGAGAAGGGAAGCTTCTTTGAAGCCCGCATCGTACGAATAGTCGCCGTGACCTTCCGCTTCGAAGCTGAGGCCATGTCTGGCTAAGGCGCCGTTGAACCAGTCCCGACGCTGCTTGTCGATCCAACTGGAGTTCCGGCCGCACAGATAACCGAAGTGCCTGCGACCGTCGCCGACCAGTTTGTCGATGATCTGTGAGGCCGCCCCGGCGCCATCGACCCGCACGCAGGAAACCCTTCCGTCTTCGATCGGTTCCGCCGAGACGATGATCGGCCAAGTGGTCCTGAAGATTTGCACGGCATCCTTCAGCGGTACCAAATCGGAAAAGATGACCGCATGATCAACCTGGTAGGTCGAGGCGAGGCGCATCAGCTGCAAACGGTCGGTGTGATCGCCGCAGCAGAGAAGGATGGGAACAAGCGCGCGAGCCTGCAACTGGTGCACAAGCACCTCCACCTGCTGCGCCTCGCAGGGATTGCCGATGGCGTTCACGACCAACGCGACCAGACGAGATCGCCGGTTGTTCAGCGTGCGGGCGATGGCGTTGGGCTGGTATCCGTGGTGCTGCGCCATGGCGAGAACGCGTACGCGCGTCTGCTCGCTGATCCGCCCGTTGGCTGAAAACGCTCGGGAGACCGTGGCCGAGGAAACCCCGACGAGCTTCGCCAGTTCTGTGGAGGTAATGCGCTTCTTCACGCGATTGGCGGGAGTGGCGTCAGGGGACCAAGGCGTACCGCGACGGGTTCGCCATTTTGGGCGGCAGACGCTTTGACGGCATCCCAGAGACGCGCGAAACGCAAGCCGGCTTCTACGGTCGAAAGGTTTTCGACACGGCCTGCCCGAATCGCGAGAAAACTCTTCAGCGGACTGTCCGTGATCTCAACCTCCTCGCGAGATCCCGGAGTTTCGGCCGTCGCGATTTCCCGCCAAGCACCCCAAGCATCGACGCGCACGATCGCCCGCGTATAGAAGAACGTCAGGTGCGAGCCGCAGCCGAGTGGTCCGTCGCCGGCGGCGTGCAGGGTCAGGACAACGCCGGTGGTCAGTCGGCCGGCGACCGCACAGACGACGTCGACGCTGCGCCCGCGGTGGTTCATGAAGGCGGACACCTGTTCACAATCCGCGTCCGCCAGAAGGCAGACGGTGTTCATCATGTGCGCGCCGGTGTCGAACATGAAACCGCCTCCTGATAAATCCGGTCGCTGCTTCCAATGCCCTGCGTAGCGTGAGGACCAATTCTCCCAAATCGCGGCGGCGACGCTCACGAGTTCGCCGAATTCACCGGTCTGGGCGCGCTTGCGCGTATCCGCGATCAAGGGCGAGAGCGCGCCTTGGAAGCCGACCACCACGATGGCACGGCTGCGGTCTCGTGCGGAGATCAACCGCTGGGCTTCTCCCACCGTGGTCACCATCGGCTTTTCGATCAGCAGGTCTAGGCCAGCTTCGACCACCGCGATGCCGTGTTCCGCGTGGAGGGAGTGGGGGGTGGCCACGTAGATGGCGTCGAGCTTGCCCCGGCAGGCGGCGAGCATCGACCTGAAATCTTCGAACGCCTGCGGCACCTGACGTCCCGCGTGACGCCAGAGGTCGAGGAATCGCCGCCGTGAGGCCGCGTTGACGTCGCTGACTGCGACAAACTCCACCTCCGGCATGGAGACCCAGCTCTGCGCATACTCTGCCGCCATGTGTCCCGTGCCGATCACCCCGAGGCGCAACCTGTCACCCGCCATGATGATGAAGACGTTTACACAACTTCCGCCAAGGCGTCCATCGCGTTTTGGAGTGCCGGATTTCGCCTTGACGCCGGACCGTGCGGTCTCTAAACCGGTGCGCTATGCACACGTGTACGCAACCACCGCGGTCGCGGCCGGGGCCGCACCACCTTATCGGGAGGAACCATGTTTAAGGGGAGGGTCCTGGCGGGAATCACCGTGGTCCTGGCCCTGGCCACCGGTTCCATCCAAGCCAAGACGATCCGGATCGCCGAGCATCGTCAGGCGCGCATCGATGCGCTGAAGAAGGTCGTGCCCGAGATCGAACAAAAATACGGCGTCCACCTTGAAGTGGTCGAATACCCAGCCCCAGAAAAAGACTACTTAACCAAGCTGCTGACCGAGCTTCGCGCCGGCAATGCCCCGGACCTCTTTACCCTGCCCCATGGTCAGGACGTTGCCGATGCCGTCGCGGCCGGCTACTTGGCCCCCTTCACCGCAGAGTTCAAAGCTTGGGACGGCTACGCGCAGTCGTTCGAGGTCGGTAAGACCATGGCGACCGGCAAAGATGGTCAGATCTACGTGCTGCCTGCCATGCTGAACGTCCAGCAGATCTACTACCATCGCGACATCTTGGAGAAGGCTGGCATTTCGACCGAGCAACCGAAAACGTGGGCGGAGCTTCTCGACCGGGCTAAGGAGATCAAAGCCAAAACCGGTGCCTACGGCCTGCTCTTTCCGGCGGGGGTGACGTGGGGCGGCGGTTCCTTCACCGAGGGGTTCAGGTTGTTGATCGTGGGCACTTCGACCCCGCAGATCGCCAAAGATGACGGGACGCTGAGCCTCACCGGGCAAGGGATCAAAGACGCCTTCGGCTTCTATGCTGATCTGATCGGCAACGGTCTGATGCCGATCCAGCCGCTCCTGGAGCCGGAGCCTTGGGTGGTGCCGAAGTATGAGATGTTTCCGGCCGGCAAATTGGTTGCCACGACCGGCGGTTCGTGGGGCTACATCTACGACTGGGGTCCCCAGAGCAAGAACCCGATCCCGAACGTCACGCAGGTCGTCGGTAGCTGGGAAGTCCCCGGCAAGGCGGGAGGGCAGTACGTGCTGGTCGACCTCGAGAGTCCATGGGCGGTCAACGCGAAATCAGCCGATGTCGCACTCGCCAAAAAAGTCCTGCTTGAGCTCGGTTCGGTTAAGGCGGACGTGGCGTACGCGCAGAACCTTGGGAACATCCCGGGCCGCGTCGCCGCGGCGGCGGATCCGCATTTCCAAGAGATCAAGGTGCTGGTGCCGATCCTCACGGCCCTGAAGAACGGCACCGGAACTTACTTGAAGACCGCCGAGGGTTTTTCAGCAGTCGCCGAAGGCGTGGCGCGCGCGACCGAAGCACTGCTTCGCAAACAGACGGATGCGGCAGGCGCGCAGAAGATCCTCGTCGACTACGTGAAGGATACCCTGGGCGACGAAGCGGTTAAGTAAGTTTTCGGGAGAACCGTGCCGGAGGCGACTGCGCCGCGATCGCCTCCGGTCCTTCGGCAGGAACCGGCTCGGTCCTGAACTTGGCAAGACGACCGTCCGATGATCACCTACGAGAAACGCAGGTCCTGGCAGCTTTTCCTCCTCCTGCTGCCCTGCATCCTGCTCATCGGTGCTCTCGTCGTCTACCCGGCGCTTTACTCGATCTATCTAAGCCTGACCAACGCTTCGCTGGTCGGGGCGGCGGCCGCCAACCCGCGCTACGTCGGGGGGCGCAACTACGTGCGCCTGTTTGCGGACGCAGGCTTCTGGCACTCGCTGGTCGTTACGTTCTGGTTTGTGCTTGGTTCGGCAGTGCTTGGCCAATTTGTTCTGGGACTCGCTTCCGCGGTCCTGCTGCGCCGGCCGCTGCGCTTCAAAAATCTCATTAGCTCAATCATCCTGCTGCCGAACGCCGTGCCCGAAGTGGTGGCCGGCTTTATCTGGATTTCCATGCTGGCTGGTGGCGAACACTCGACGTTAAACCGCCTGTTAGGCGCCTTCGGGATCTCGTCGGTGCCATGGTTGGAGCATTTTCCGCTTGCCATGATCATGGTTGCGAATACCTGGCGCGGGATCGCCTCGGCGATGATCCTGATGATGGCGGGGCTGAGCGCGGTCCCCACCGAGATCTGTGAAGCGGCCCGGATCGACGGCGCCTCATCTCGCCAGGTGTTCCGGTTCATCACGCTTCCGCTCATCACGCCGACCATTTTTCTTTACATGCTGGTCTCGACGGTCACGACCATCTCGATCTTCGGCTTCATCTACGCGCTCACCCGTGGTGGGCCTGGCAACGCCACCGAGATCATCGGCATCTACATCTACAACCGGTCCTTCACCGCCTTTCAGCTCGGGTACGGTTCGGCCGTGGCGGTGGTCACGCTCGTCATCTCCATGGCCATCGGCTTGGTCTACGTGCGCGCCCTCAGAGTCCAGGTGTAACACCATGAGCGAACCGAGCCCCGCTCGTCCCACGGTTCTTGGCCGTGACGTGGTGGCGTATGCAACCCTTTCGTTGATCTCAATCTTCTGCGCGATTCCCTTCGTTTGGCTTTTTCTTGCCTCCTTCGACGGAAACGCCTCCCTGTTCCTCCGCTGGCCCGGCCCTTGGACGCTTAACAATTACATCGGCATCTTTGTGCGCGAAGGGGGTGCCCGGTGGTTTGGTAACTCGTTCTTCGTCGTCGGGACGGCTACCATCATCGTCTTGGTCTTTTCCGGCTTCGGTGGCTACGCCCTGTCGCGGACGAAGGCGTGGTGGAAACGACCGTTTCTCTACGCGATCATCTTGGTCCGCGTCGTGCCGCCGCCGGCCCTGGTGGTCCCGCTCTACGACATCCTGCTCACCGGCAACAACGCGATCGGATCCTTCGTCCGCAGCTTCCTGAATCCCGACTCGGTGCGACTAGTCATGTTGGTGGTCGGCTTGATCGATGGATACCTCGGTCTCATTTTGGTTTTCGCCGCCATGCAATTGCCGCTGGCGCTCTGGATCATGAAGACCTACTTCGACACTGTCCCTCACGACTATGAGGAGGCGGCACTCGTCGATGGGGCAAGCCTGTGGCAGCGGATTCGCTTGGTGATTGTGCCGCTCGCGCTTCCCGGTCTCGGTGCGGCGGGCCTTTTCGCATTTATTTCCGCATGGGGAGATTTTCTCATGCCGCTCATCCTGCTCTCTTCATCGGAGCTGCAGATGTTGCCCCTCGGGCTGTTCCGCGCTTTTCTGCGCGTCCAGCAGATCGATTACGGATTCTTGAGCGCGCTCGCGGTCCTTTACATGCTGCCGGCCGTGGTCGCTTTCGCCTTCGCCCGCCGCTACTTCGTCCAGACCTTCTCCGGCGGCGTCAAGGCTTGACCGCAGGTGGTGTTGCGACTTTTTGGGTCGAGCAAAAGGGGTATGCGTTAGGCGTATGCCTTAGTCGTGAAATCCGAACCTCGATGCAGTGAAGCCATGTGGCCGCGCAACGCCCGCCGGAGAACTCCCCATCGCCTCGCCTTTGCGGAGCATATGGATGGCTTTGTACCCGGCCAGCGTGCGTCAGGCGCCCCAAAAAGGATGGAAATGCTGGCTGGCTTTCACCCGCCGTTTGATGGCGCGGTGGTCCTGTTCCACCACATGGTTGAGGCAACGGCCGACGCAATGTCGGCAGGTTTCGGCCAAAAGCCCTTCGTCCTTTAACCGCGTAGTTGCGGGCGGGCAGCTCCGGAACGCGGAGCGCGACAATCGGTCCGACGAAGGAAAAGTCGCCTGGTGCATTCGACCTCATCAGTTCAAGTGGCTTCGATTTGGCATTGCCAATTGGGCTGCTGCAAAGTTTTTTGACCATACCCACCGAGACCGGTGGCGGGCCGCAATCCCTTGGCGGGTCCCCTCCAGATCATCGGCGGAAACGAGGACTCGTTCCCTGGGGTCCAGCGACCGCGTCTTCACGCCTTAACAGCATAGCGCAAAGCGCCGCTAGTAACCGCTGCGTCTGCGCATCGGGTGAAGCCCTTCATACAAGCTCGTCTCCGGCCGGCGGTTGGAAAACAGTGAGGTACCTGTCCATTTCCGCTTTGGGGATTTTAAACGCGCCTTCAGGAAGGTCCCGGTTACGCCCTTCCAAACGGCGATACAGTTCGGCATACGGAACATCCATGTAATGCAGCCTGAAATCCGCACCCAGCCCCTTGGCCCGGTTCCGGTAATCGTCACGCTCAACCCGCGCCCAACAGCCATAATCAAGGATCACGTCGCCGCCCATTTCCAAGACATGTTTTGCAACGTCCCACATGATCTTTTCTATGCGCTCATGTCTTCCATCGTGATATTCCTGCCCGACGTCATCGCCAAACAACTGCAAGTGCCAAACATCAAGAGTCAGCAGGAGCGCCTTGGTCTCCCCCGCAAGCCGACGGGCATGGGTTGTTTTTCCGCTGCAAGGTAATCCAACCATCAAATGCAGTGTCGCCATGTTCACCCGTCCCTTTCATGCCTCCTGTCGGCCGCGTCTCGACGCAGAAAACGCGGGTGCCACACCCTCATGGTACCTTGCCTCCCGCCCCAAACACAAGCCCGCTTGCCCCCGCAGCCGACCGACCAACTTTGGCTTCAAACCGCCCACGTAGATTCCTGCTTGTCCCCGCCGGCGCAGGCAGCGCCGCTGCCCGCCCGCACCCATGAAACAGGAATTCGCGCCAACCCCGCAGAGATTTGGGACGGTATGGCGGCCGCTTCCAGAGCATACGAGGTGTCGATGGTTAGAGGGCAGGCCACTCTGACCGGCGGGCGGGGATGACGCTTTTTTCGCCGCCGCCGCGCTGGCAAAAACGCGCCACTTGATCGCCGGTTTCGAGGCACGCCTTAACGGCGATCTTTTGCTGGCGGGCGATTTGCGCGGCAGCTACTGGCGAGAAAAACCGTTCCGGAACGCAAGGGTTGGTGCCCCGCCGCAACGGCCCCGGATTGACCTAGGACCATCCCCCACCGTCGCCCAGAGGGATTGGTGCCGCGCGGGGAAGGACGTCACCCGCGGGAGCATCGTCGGAACGCTTGGCATGCTGCTTGGGTGTCGCGAGGTCGGTGCGGAACTCTGGTTAGATCGCCTCGATGGGACATTCTACGCAGAAATGCCGATGCGCGCGTGGGCGCAGAACTTCTTGATCGTAATGCTCGGACTTTTGCTCATCGTAGCCGTCCTGTTTGTGAAACCGCTGAAATCAGGGACGCCGTGCTCGTTGCCCCCTTTTCAACGTGACCTTCACAGGCTGGTTCGATCCCTCCTTGCCCCGACACCAAACCGGAAGCGTCACACGCGCAATCCTTGCCCTTGGAAGCGCGGTAGCCGCCCTTGATGGCGTCCTGATCGTTCATGTACGAACATCCAGCGTTGCCCCGGTCGGCCGCCGGCAGGAACTACCCAAAACGACCCGTCCTAACCACCGCACGCTCGACGCGCGCCCGAGTCACGCAGGTCCCTCTTTACACCGTGACGCTTGGATTCGTTTTTACCCATCGCCCTCATCATGGCTGCGGACCGCAGTTCTGCATGCCTCTGCCGGTCGCTTGCAACTTCTGAGCTAGCCCTGGACCGGTGCCCTCGCCCTGATTGCGCTGAGGGTTGCCCCGCTTCGACGACGTCAGCCGCGTTGAAGTGGGGTCGCTGCAGGGCGGCAACGGCGTTGGCCGCTGTCTGCAAGCCGCACTTCGAGCCGTGGGCGTCGGTGAAGATTTGACTCTCGAAAGCTGCAAATCTCTCGTCAACCCACCCAGGTAAATGGCCGGCGCTTGATCCGGCGAGACAACCTGGTGCTCATATCCCGGCTACCTCGTAGCGGTCCAAAAGTCGGTAAAAGTCGGGGTGGTCCGGCAGCGGTTGTTTTTCCACCACCGTCAACCGCGGCTCCGCGTCGCGGTCCCCAAAGAGGGCGAAGTTGACCTTGGCGGGGTTGTGGCGCGCAGGGTAGGCCAGCCCTCGGGGCGCTTCCGGGTGGCGCATGAAAGCCAGCGCCCATCGGCGCGTCAGCGCGTAGTCGGTCGACGCGCACAGGTTGGCGTCGGTGCCGGCGCGGCTCAAACCCTCATCCGTCAGGTTGACCACCACAAAAGGCGCGCTCGCCTCCAGTTCACACGCCTCGTAGCCGTCCAGGTCCCGCAGGTTCACCGCCCGGGGAACCCCGGGGTTCTCGATCCAGCGATCCCCGAACACTTCGATCAACGCGGCCTCAAAGTCCTCGCCGGCGTAACACACACCCCAAGGAGCCGCGGGATCGTCGAAGCGGTACCGGCCCTGGCGAGACCAGTGGACCGGGTCCGGGTACTTGCGGTGCGAGATCCGCACCAGCCTCCGCAGGCTTTGGGTGAGATACAGCGGTCGCCGGTGAAGGTTGAACGGCGGCTCAGTAAGCGCCATGGCGGTCGTGGCGTTCGGCCGCCGCAAGGGCTTCCGGGAGTTGCCCGACGCGCAGCAGGTCCAATGGCCGGCGGCCCTGCAGCGACTGACGCGGGCTTAAGAAAAAGAGCATGGCCCCGAAGCCCGCGTCGGTCGGCAGCGCGGCCAAGCACTCCCGAATGCCCGGCAGCACCCCGCGCTCGTGGAACTGCCAGACTGGGTAGCGCCACTTGCCAGCGCTCGTGCGCCAAGCCACCAACGCCTGTTCGCGACGCTGATAATCCACCGACTGCCGTTTGCTTAAGCCGAGCAGGTCGGCCGCCTGCTCAGACGACAGCGAGCCGCCTTCGGCCTGCTCGAGTTGCTTGCGGGCCAGGACGCCGCGAGCTAGGACGCGCGCCTTGGCAGCCTGTTCCTCCGAGGCTTGCGGGGGGGCAAAACTGTCGATGACGGAACGCAGGAACTGGTCAAGGGCCACCCCCTCTGGACGAAACGCCTCCAAGGCCTCATGGGCGCGATGTACGGCCTGTTCGACGTTGGTCACAGCAAAAGGGTAAAGCAAAAGCGCAAAGCGTGCAACGATCTCCGAAAAGGCCACCGCTGCTTGATCGATCACGCTGCGTCTTAAAACCTGGAACGAAGGCCCAGAACCTCCCTTGCACCGCACAGGCGCAGGGCTGGGAACGCTTCGGAGGACTCGGCCACCGCAGGAAAGCAATGATGCTTACATATCGACAGACGAGTCGCCTGACGGCTGCCGCGTCAGTCGTAGCGCAGGGCTTTGACCGGATCGAGACGGGCGGCGAAGTACGCCGGGATGAGGGCCGCGACCGAGCAGATGACGAACCCGCTGACGCAAATAATCACCACATCGTGGGGCACGATTTCGGCAGGGATCTCGCTGAACTGGTAAACCGCGGCCGGGAACGGATCGATGTGGAGCGTGGCTGACAGGAAGTCGCGCACCGCGTTGCGGTATTGTACTAGGGCGATGCCCGCGCCCAAGCCAAGCAGGGTGCCGAAGAAGCCGACGATCATGCCTTGGGCCAAGAAGATCCAAAGGATCTGGCGCACCCGCGCCCCAAGGGCCTTCATGACGCCGATTTCCCGCGTCTTCTGCACGGTCGTGGTGATGAGCGTGCTCATAATGCCGAACGCGGCGACCACCACGACGAAGCTCAGCACGAAGAACATTGTGGTCCGCTCCGTCCGGATCGCGTCGAAGAGTTGTTGGTTGTCGTCGATCCAAGTCGCCGCGACCACGTTTGGCGGCAGGAGAGGTTCAAGCCGCTTTTTGATCCCGTCGACGGCGAACGGGTCGGTCGTCCTCACCTCAAGGGCGTGGATGGCGTCGCCCAAGCTGTAGGCCTCCTGACCGATGTGCAACGGCACCACGATGTAGTCGGAGTCGTAGGCGTACCGCCCGGAGTTGAAGATGCCCGTGATGGTGAGTTCCTGCGGCAACAGGAGGTCGTGCACGCGGTCCAACAAACCTTTGTTGTCTTTCGAGTCCTCCGCCTGCTTGAGGAGGTCCATCACCTCTTTGAGGTGCGGCGAGTAGAGCGTGACGGTGTCGCCGACCGTGGCGTTGAGTAATGCGGCCAGCTCTGATCCGATGACGCAGGAGTCGCCGTCCAAGTCGAACTTGCCGGCCACGAGGTATTTTTCAAAATCGGTCACCTTCTTCTGCTGCTCAGGCTCGATCCCCAGAATCCACGGGGTGAGCCGCCGGTTTTGGAATTCGGCGATGACCCGGCCCTGCATGACGGGCGCGGCGGCAACCACCCCGGGCGTCGCTTCGACCTTCTTGAGGAGCGGCCGCCAATCGGTGAGCAGGCCGCCATCGGTGCGGAGGAGGATCTCCGATTGGAACCCGATGACCTTGCGTTGCAGTTCGCGCTCGAACCCGGTCATCACCGAAATGACGATGATGAGCACGGCGACCCCAAGCACCACGCCGAAGACGGAGATGAGGGTGATGAGCGACAAGAACGTCCGTTTTGGGCGCAGGTAACGCCAAGCGACGAAGGTGGTGAAGGGGAGGGCGGGACTTTTTACAGAGACGGACACGGGGGAAGGATTGGGCCAATGACAGGAATTGCAACCCCGGCAGCAATGGGAAAGTGGGGATGAAAGTCGTTGCCCGGGAAGGGCCCGTTCGGTGGTCACCTGAACCCGGTTACGGGCACCCGGCCTGAAGCTGAGGTGCCACCGCGCGGATGGCGCGGCGACTTCCAGACCGAAGCGACGCCCCTGCGCCGACGCAGGTTCCGCCATCCCGGGCCTCGCCGCCGCGTACCGCCGTTCCCAGGTCTGCACCAGAACCTGCGCGCCGGCAGATCTCACGATCGGGCGCAACGTACTCGCCGTTGATCACGATCGACCGTCGGTTCCCACTCCCCCAAAAGAGCCGTTTCTCGAGGATCTTTTGGAGCGACGCAGAACGGCCATTTTGGGCGATAGCAGCACGACCGGCTTACGGCAGGTTGAAGCACCGCAAGCGATGCCTTTGGCCCTCGCCCTTCCCGAAGGAGGTTACTACCAATTCATTATCAATGCAGGAACTAGGACGGCAGCCATCGCGCTTGGCGTTGAAGGCCACAAGCTGTGCGCCGGCTAACGTTAGAAGAACATGAAGCCACGAATCCTTATCATTGCCGCAACCAGCCTCAATCTCACGTGCCTAGCTCTGGCCGACGACTACAGCGACTTAGCCGCACAAGGGTACCGGTGGGTCACCGTGGATGGTCCTTATGCCTGCGCCACTAAGCAAGACGCCCGACGAATGGCCGGTCATCATACTGACGCGGCGGAGCTGCAAGTCGTGGCAGACCTCCGGTGCTACTACCTCATACCGGGCGCCATCGCCCAAGTGCTTAACGAGAATCCAATCGACGGTATGTCAGAGATCCGGCTCGGAACCGTCGCGGGTGCATTATGGACACACACGAGGTTCCTGAGCAAGCAGCCGATCCGGAACACTTTTGGGATCATCGAAACACCAACCTCCTCTGGTCTCCTATCAAAGGCGGACGGTGCTACCCGGTTCGCGTCCGATAAATCAACACCGGAGTTTTGAAGAGCAGACGGATCAAAGCCCGCGGTCAACCCACTACGTTTCTCAGATGAATCTCGCCGACCATGTTACCTGCTATCGTCCGTCGTCCCTTTCGTCGGAAGAGATAGGCGAGCCTGGACCCCCGGTGGACCAACTTTACCAGGCGCTCTACCGGTTCGCTCTCTGCTTGACGCGCGACGCTTGCCAAGCCGCGGATTTGACGCAGCAGGCCTTTTACCTTCGGGCGCTTCGTGGCCATCAACTGCGGGACGGCCAGAAGGTCAAGGGGTGGCTCCGCACGACGCTTTACCGCGAGTTTTTGCGCGACGTCCGGCGAAAGACGCAACTGATTGAAGTGGAGTTCCAGGAGAGCTTTGCCAGCATGCCCACCGCCGAGCCGGAAGGGCCGAGCGCCGCTGACGGGGCCGCCGCCGTGCAAGCCCTCGATGCCGTCAGCGAGCCCTTCCGCACGGCGCTCCGGCTGTTCTACCTGGAAAACCTGTCGTACGAGGAGATCGCCCGCGCCTTGGGCATCCCGGTGGGCACCGTGATGTCGCGGCTCTTCCGCGGTCGCGAGGAGTTGCGGGCGCGGTTTCACGGCGAGCTGTAGAGCGCTCGGCGGGTGCCTTGTGCGGCCCGGTCTACCGTCTCCGACGAACTCAGGGTTTGACGGAAGCGCGCGTGTGCCTTGAGCGTTTTCCATTATGCATGATGCGGTGGTCGTTGGTTCCGGTCCGAATGGGTTGGCTGCGGCCATCACCCTCGCTCGTGCTGGCTGCTCGGTGCTTGTTTTGGAGGCCAATCCCACGCTGGGCGGCGGGGTGCGCTCGGCGGAGTTGACGTTGCCGGGTTTCCTGCACGATCGCTGCTCAGCCGTTTACCCACTCGCGTTGGCGTCACCCTTTTTCCGCGCCCTCTTCCTAGAGCGTTTCGGCCTGAGGTGGATCCAGCCGGAAATTCCTCTCGCCCATCCGCTCGACATCGGGACCGCGGCGTCGCTTTATCACTCCGTTGAGCAGACCGCGACGGCGCTAAGCACTGATGGCAATGCGTACTGTCGCTTTATGCGGCCGTTGGTGCGCCACTGGGAAAGTCTCGCCTCTGAGTTTCTGCAGCCGATGCTGCACCTCCCGCGGCGCCCTTTTGCCCTGGCCAACTTTGGCGTTCGGGCGATCTGGCCCGCCAGCGCGCTCGCGAAGGTACTTTTCAGGCATGAGCGCGCTCGCGCACTCTTTGCCGGGATTGCCGCCCATTCTTTTCTCCCGCTGGAAGCGGCGGCGTCGGCCGCGTTTGGGATGGTTTTGGGGATGGCGGCGCATGCGGTGGGGTGGCCGGTAGCCCAAGGCGGGGCACAAACCATTACCGATGCTCTGGCTCGTTATTTGCGAGACCTTGGCGGCAAGATTGAGACCGGCGTGCGGGTACGTCACCTCCGCGAGGTTCCGGCTGCCCGGGCCATTCTGCTCGACCTGACGCCTTGGCAATTGCTCGAAATCGGGGACGGTTGCCTTCCGGCCCGCTACCGGCGGCGGCTGCAACGTTTCCGACATGCCCCGGGCATCTTCAAGGTCGACTACGCCCTGGATGGGCCTGCGCCTTGGACCGCCGATGACTGCCGGCGTGCGGGCACGCTGCATTTGGGCGGCACGCTCGAGGAAGTCGCGTTGGCCGAACGTCAAGTGGCGGCGGGACACGCTCCAGAACGTCCTTTCGTGCTGGTTGCGCAGCCCAGCCTTTGGGATTCGACCCGGGCGCCCGCGGGCAAGCACACGCTTTGGGCCTACTGCCACGTGCCGTATGGCTCGACGCTGGACATGACGGCGAGGCTTGAACGGCAGATCGAGCGGTTTGCTCCCGGTTTTCGCCGCCGCATTCTGTCCCGTCACACGATGGGCCCGTCTGATTTGCAGGCCTCGAACGCCAACCTGATCGGCGGCGACATCAGCGGTGGTGCTAACGATTTCCGGCAATTGCTTGCGCGTCCCGTTCTGAGCTGGGCGCCGTATCGCACACCGCTGCGCGGCGTGTATTTGTGCTCGTCGTCCACGCCGCCGGGAGGCGGCGTGCACGGCATGTGCGGTTTCGGCGCGGCGCGGGCAGCGCGGGCCGCGGTTTTGGGCGGCGGAAAAATCT
The DNA here is from genome assembly GCA_964252355.1 of uncultured Chthoniobacterales bacterium. Lineage (GTDB taxonomy): Bacteria > Verrucomicrobiota > Verrucomicrobiia > Chthoniobacterales > JAFAMB01 > CAXUNV01. Next base: position 40,139 of record CAXUNV010000002.1, read on the forward strand.
GAAAAGGTCCGCACGCGACGTTAGAGATATAACGTCGGGGTGCGAACCCCTTCCGGAGCCGCGAAGCCCCGCGGGCGGGCTTCCAGGGCTGACTACCTTGCCTCGGCTCCGCGGCTCCACGGTTCCAAACAGGCTCTCACCAAGTTAAGTGCATAAGTGTATCAGCCACGCTTGGAGGGGAAAGACTCCGACTGCGCCGTTTACCACCCAACGGGCATCTCCCGCTCCCTCAGAAGGGCCATTTCCCGATGACGCTTCGGAGGCGCACGATAAGGCCCTGTTAGGCGATAGCAAGATCGCCCAGTGACCGTAGGCTATGCATCGGAAATGCGGAGGTCTTCCGAGCTTGCGACCACAGCGGTCACGCCGATGGCGTAGAGCTGTTCGGCGACCGGAGGCGTCGCCCCATCCTAGGAAATCAAGCAACCAAAACTCAAGCCTCTCAACTACCATGAAAAGCTCCGATGCTCACAAACTTGGTCTCACTCCAGGAGACATCTCCGCTACCGGCGGAATACCGGTGTCGATCTTTAACAACGTTATGAGCCTGTTTACAAAGACGTTGGTTAGATTCGGCCTGCTCAAAAAGGACCTTGACTACCACTTGGTTCGTGCCTCGATGGTGATCATTTACTTCTTTTTTGGGTACCAGAAATGGTTTGATTATGAGGCACAAGGGTTAATTCCGTTTATCAGCAATGGTCCGCTGATCTCTTGGATGTACCCGGTTTTCGGCATTCGGGGCGCCAGTTGGTTTCTGGGGGTCTCGGAGTGGTTGTTTGGCGCGCTTTTGTTCTTGGGGTTCTGGAACAAAAAGCTAGGCATCCTTGGGGCGGCCGGCTCTTGCCTCACCTTTATCATGACCATCACGATTATTCCGTTCATGCCGGATGGCTGGGCGGCGTCTGCCGGAGGCTTCCCGGCGATGACGGGCAACGTGCCCTTCCTGATGAAGGATGTCGTTCTCCTTGCTGCCTCCTTTTACTTACTCGAACAAGATTCAACGAGAGAGCGACTGGCCAATGATCCGGCCATGACGTAGTTCGGCTGCCTAACAGCTAACGATTTCGATGCATTCCATGAAAAACGACTTTTTATCCGACGTTACTGAAGAGACCGAACCCGAACAGTATGACGTGATCATCCTGGGCAGCGGCGCGGGATCAAAACTTGCCGCCTGGACCCTTGCTGGTCAGGGACGGCGGGTTGCGGTGATCGAGCGCAAATACATCGGCGGCTCCTGCCCCAACATTGCCTGTCTGCCGAGCAAGAATGTTGTTCATAGCGCGAAGGTTGTCTCCTACTTCCGACGGCGAAAGGAGTTTGGTATCAACACGGACGGGTTCACCGTTGATATGATCGGCGTACGTGATCGCAAACGGAGAATGGTCGCAAACGAGATTGACGCACATTTGAACAACTATCGGAAGAGTGGAGCGGAACTCATCCTGGGATCGGGGCGGTTCATTGGCCCCAAGACTTTGCAAGCCACCTTGCCCGACGGAACAACCCGGCGACTACGCGGAGCTAATGTGATCATCGGAACCGGTACACACGCCGCGATGGAACCGATTCCTGGGCTGGCTGACGCCCGACCGCTCACCCACATCGAGGCACTCGAACTCGACGAAATCCCTGGGCACCTACTGGTCATCGGCGGCGGTTACGTCGGGTTAGAACTCGCGCAGGCTATGCGCCGATTCGGCAGCGGAGTATCGGTGATCGATCGTAATGACCGGCTGTTGCACCACGAAGACGACGATGTGACGGACGCTCTCCGCAATCTCTTCGACGACGAGGGGATTAACGTGATCCTGAATGCTCGGATCAAGGAGATTTCAGGAAGGTCCGGGAAGGCCGTGAGAATTTCTATCGAGCAGAATGGAGCGGAGAAAATCTTGGACGGGACCCACCTGCTGGTGGCCACGGGCCGCATTCCAAACACCGAGGGCATTGGACTGGAGCTGGCCGGCGTCGAAACGACCGATCGTGGATACGTCAAAGTCAACGAGCGGTTGGAGACGACCGCACTCGGTGTTTATGCGGTCGGCGAGGTAGCCGGTAGCCCGCACTTTACCCATATAAGCGCGGACGACTTTCGGGTGGTCCTCTCTAGTCTCAACGCAGGTAAGCGGGTAACGACAGGCAGGCAAGTCCCATTCTGCGTCTTTACCGATCCGGAATTGGCTCGCGTCGGGCTAAGCGAAAAGGAAGCGAAAGCGCGAAGCGTCCCTTACCGCTTGTTCAAGATTCCCATGGAGGCAGTATTGCGCACTCACACAACCTCCGAAACACGAGGATTCCTCAAGGCGCTAGTGGAGCCTGACGGCGAGCGCATCCTTGGTTTCACCGCCTTCGGTGCCGAGGCCGGCGAGATCATGGGTTCGGTTCAGATCGCCATGATGGCCGGACTGCCCTACATCGCCTTGCGTGACGCGGTCCTGGCTCACCCGACCCTGGTGGAGGGGCTTGGTCCGTTATTCTCCTCCGCACAAACCGGAACTCATTAACGCACTAGATGAATACCTTGTCTTCCTGCGGAGTTTCCGAGGAGTGCCGTAGGATAGGCGTCTCCGGCTTGTCGGCATCCGCGCGACCCGCCTTCGCCCATTCGGCCGACGTTTGACGCGTATCGGACCCGTTCATGGCCACTTCGGTGAAGGGCGCCCGAATCGCCGAGCATCGACTGACCTGAAACAGTGGTGGGGAGCTATCGCGATGACGTAAAACAAAGGAGAAATTATGGTGACAGAGAAGAGTGACGAAGAAGCTACGCCTCCGTGGGATGCCGCGAAGGTAAACCTTACATCAAAAGCACTTGCCCCTGGGGTATTCGCCGTCTTGCCTGACGACGTGTTCGCTAAAGACCATGTCGCCACTACAGCCGGTTTCGTGATCGGCGGGCGAAGCGTTCTCGTTGTTGAGTCAATGCTGAACGGCGATCTCGCCTCGCAACTCATTGGACTTGTACGCCGAGAGACGACGAAACCGATCCACTTCCTCGTTAACACAAGCTATCACGGTGACCATGCGTACGGGAACTACCTGTTCTCAGAATCCACCGTCGTCATCCAGCACCCCGCGACAAAGCGGTACATGGAAGAGAACTTTGAGGACGATCGCCGTTTCATGCTTGGCCTTATGGGTAAAGGTAAGGGCATCGAACGAGTGCAGGCACGAACCGCCGATATTGTTGTGCCGGAGA
>CAXUNV010000003.1:0-42392 GCA_964252355.1 uncultured Chthoniobacterales bacterium
GTAAGACCCCACGCCCCGGCATGGCCGCCGCGCGCCCAGAACGCGACAGTATAAATAGAAAGCGCTCTAAGAAGCGAACTGATCCTGGGCCAAGCGCCAAGCGGGCGCCCTCATACCGCAGCCGGTGGTGGCGGGAACGGCGGCGATTCGGTATCCTGAGCACGCAACGGCCATTTTTGCCGTCTCCAGGGCCGCATCGGCTAGATCCCGGCGGATCAGCGCGCGCAAACCCTCCGGCTGGTCGCGTGCGCACGCACCTTACGCAGCGATAGCCACTGCTGCCATCCCATGTTCGGAGCCCTAGAGTAACACTCGTCCCGACTTGATAACGGAAGCCAAAATTTGGCGAACAAGCCTTCCAGATCGCCAAAAGCGGGCGAACCCGGGTGGGCTTTGTGGCAGGTGCGACGTCCGTCCTGCTTGCGTTCCAGCAACCCGCTGCGGGTGGGAGCGTCGAGTTCCCCCTCTGCAAGCGGGAGGGTGCGGAGCCGAGGTGGAAGGGCAACTCGGTGAGGCACCACCATCTGCCGGGTCGAAGCAAGGTGGCCGCCAAGATGCGCTCACGGACGGCAGGAAAGAGCGCGTCGAGGATCTTAAGCTTACGCATCCTGCGCGGTTATTCACGCAAATCACGTGATTCGCCACCGGTTTTGGATTGGCGCGCAGCCCCGGGTACAGCGCTTCTGCCGTGCCCCGGCGTTCCAAGGGCTTACCTTTCGTGAACGGCGTCTTGACCGCGCGTGGACGTCCGCTGGGGAGACTTAGCCGGGGCTGGCCGTTTCTAAACGTCGCATGGCGGGTCCGCGGCTTGCACCGCGGAAAACAGACCCCCGGCCCGCGCACTGATTCCATCGGTTTGGCTACAGTCCGAGCCTCGGTTGCCGATGGAGGGCGTTAACACTCGAATGATGAACGGAACCTTCGCGGATGTCGGGCGCGATAGGGACCTGATCGCCCCTGGCGCATGACCCAGCGGCAATTGATCGGTGAGGCTTGGCGTCTGGCCAAACCGTACTGGACAAGCGAGGAGCGTCGCGTCGCGTGGGGGTTGCTCCTGGCCGTGGTCAGCCTGAACCTCGGCAACGTCTACGTCAGTGTCCGGATCAACGAATGGAACAAGGCGTTCTACAACGCGTTCCAAAGCTTCAGCACCGCCGAGCTCTTTCGCCAATTTGGCCTCTTCTGCCTCTTGGTGTGTTTGGCCAGCTCCACGTCCGTCTACGCGGTCTATCTGAACCAGATGCTCTACCTGCGTTGGCGGCGCTGGCTGACGCGCAAACACCTTGACGCATGGCTTGATCACCGCGCCTACTATCAACTGCAGCTTTCCGATGCGACGGACAACCCCGACCAACGGATCTCCGAAGACATTGGCCAATTTACAGCCTACTTGATGAGCCTGTCGGTCGGCCTCATTTCCTCGGTGGCTTCGTTTGCGTCTTTCCTCACAATCCTTTGGAACCTCTCTGGAGCCGCCGCCATCCCGCTCGGACCCGCCGCGGGCCTCCGCATCCCTGGCTTTCTGGTCTGGGCGGCTCTGCTCTACGCCGGAGTCGGCACCTGGGTGACGCTCCGGATCGGCAGACCGCTGGTGGCGTTGAACTTCGATCGACAGCGCTGCGAAGCCGACTTCCGTTTCAGCCTCATGCGTCTGCGGGAAAACGCGGAGCGGGTGGCAAGCTACGGCGGTGAGCAGGTTGAACTCGGCGTCTTCCAGGACCGGTACCAGAAGATCTTGGACAACTTTTGGCAGATCATGGCGCGGCAAAGGATCCTCGGATGGTTCACCTCTGGCTATGCCCAGGCGGCGCCGATCGTTCCGATGATGCTCATCGCCCCGCACTACTTTGCCAAGGCAATCACCTTGGGCGGCTTAATGCAGGTCGCTAACGCTTTCTCCAACGTCCATACCTCGCTTTCTTTTCTCATCAGCAGCTACCCCGACATTGCTGCTTTGCAGGCCGTGACCGGACGCCTCAGCGGTTTCGACCGACGTTTGCGGATTCTTCGTGAGCAAAGCGGTCCGCCTCCGCAGACCCTTATTCGGCGGGTCGGAGGCACCAATGGCATCGTGATCCAAGGTTTGGACGTCGACTTGCCGGCGGGCACGGCGCTCCTGCGGCGGGTCTCCTTTGCAGCCGCTCCCGGAGAGGCCGTCTTGATCGCCGGCCCGACCGGGATTGGGAAGAGCACGCTGCTGCGGGCCATCACGGGCCTGTGGCCATACTGCCGAGGGGGAATCGAGCTCGGGCCCGGTCCAATCCTCTTTGTGCCCCAGGCGCCTTACGTCCCGTTGGGGACCCTTGCCGCTACGCTCCTTTACCCGTTAGGGGTCCCGGTGCCGGCCGCGCGCCTCAGCGCCGCGCTCGAGGAGGTCGGGCTGGGCGCGCTGACGAAAGAGCTTCATCATGACCAGAACTGGTCTGGGCGCCTCTCGATGGGTGAACAGCAACGTTTGGCTTTCGCTCGCATCCTCCTAGCGAAGCCGGCGATCGTGTTTTTGGACGAAGCCACGTCGGCGCTGGATAGCCGGGCCGAAGCGCAACTCTACGGCCTTTTGCGGGATGCGCCCTGGCACCCCACCCTGCTGAGTACCAGTCACCGGCCCGCGCTGCGCCCGCTCCATGACAAAGTTTTGGATCTCGCCGCGTTCGGCCCGTCCGCGATGCAATCTGCCGCGGAAGACGAGCAGTTCGCCAAGCTCACGATCATTCCAGGCCCGCTTTCGGATCCCGGCGCGGCGGTGTTGCGAGCTTAACCAAAGGCGCAAACTCGGCGCTGCGCGCGCGTGGCAAATGGCAAAGGCTAGATGGAAAAGCCGGCCGGGGACGCCCGCCCGCGCCCGCGGGACATCCCCGAATGAGTCCTCACGGGTGACAAGGGTAGCGCGGATGCCCCCGTCCGTACACGGGGCAGGCAGCGACCACCTTGACTCCGGCTTGACCCGGGTCGCACCTTGCCCGTTACCGGCGGGACGCCGGCGCTCCCTTGAGGCCTGCCCAGTTCCGAGACGGGCGGGACGCCCGCGCTCCCCTGAGATGCCCGTAAGTCTCCGGGGTCAGTGCGGATCGGCTTTATTTAGGACCGGCCATCTGGTACCAGCATGCAAGCCTTCTCCCCCCTCAGGCATGAAACCGTTCCGCTCACGCTCATTCCTGCTCCTTTCTTTTGCACTGCTGTCGCTTGGAGTGTCCCCCACCCGCGCCGACGCGTGGCGGCCGGTCGGGGACAACCTCAAGACGGGGTGGGCGGCGCAGGTGGACCCCGACCGCGTCCTCCCGGAGTACCCCCGGCCGGAGCTGGCGCGGCCCGATTGGCAGAACCTCAACAGCTTGTGGGACTACGCGATCACCGACGCGGCGGCGGCCGAACCGACCTCGTGGGATGGCAAGATCCTGGTCCCGTTCTGCGTCGAGTCGTCGTTGAGCGGCGTCGGGCGGCGGATCAGCGGCTCACAAAGTTTGTGGTACCGCCGCGAGTTCAGCGCGAAACGCCCGCCCGACGGGGGACACTTGCTGTTGCACTTCGGTGCCTGTGATTGGCGCACGACGGTTTTTTTGAACGGGGTTCCCGTGGGCGAACACGCGGGCGGCTACGATCCGTTCACCTTTGACCTCACGCCTTACCTGCGAGACGGCGGCACGCAGACCCTCACGGTGCAAGTCTCCGACGCGACCGATGAAGAAGCGAGCGATCAACCCCGCGGCAAGCAATCGCTCCGGGCCGGTGACCCGGGTTACTTTTTCGGGGTCATCACCTACACGCCGGCGACCGGCATCTGGCAAACGGTTTGGTTGGAAGAGGTATCTAACGTTTTCGTCGAACGTTTGGAAATTAAACCCGACCTGGAGGGTGGCACGGTTGAGGTTACGGCGGTGACCCCTGACGGTTCCGGGCCGGTGACCGTCGACGCCTTCGCACCAACCGACGCGACTGGCGAGAAGGGTGATGCCCCGCCGGTAGCGCACGGGACCGGGGTGGCCAACGCGCCGGTGCGGTTGTCCGTGCCGGGTGTGCAGGCGTGGAGCCCCGACCATCCCGCGCTCTACCACCTTGAGGTCACCTGCGGCCCGGACCGGGTCCGGAGTTATTTTGGGTTTCGCACGATCGAACGGAGGAAGGGCCCGGACGGAACCGAGCGCGTGTTTTTAAACGGCCGGCCGGTGTTTCTCTACGGCCCGCTCGACCAGGGTTTTTGGCCAGACGGGGTTTACACCGCCCCGACCGATGAGGCACTGCAAAAAGACTTGGATCTGGAGAAGGCCTATGGGTTCAACTGCGTGCGCAAGCACATCAAAGTCGAACCGTCACGCTGGTACTACTGGGCCGACCGGAAAGGCCTGCTAGTCTGGCAGGATTTCCCCGCCGTCGGACCGGTGCTGCGGGACGTCGACACCAAAGGTAAGCCGGATTTCCAAAGGTCGCCGGCGGCCAAGGCGCAAATTGAAGGCGAAATGCACCGCATGGTCGAGAACCTTTCGTGTCACCCGTCCGTGGTCGTTTGGACGGTGTTCAACGAGGCTTGGGGACAGTACGACACCGGACGCGTCAGCGGGCTGTTTCGGCGTTGGGACCGTAGCCGGTTAGTGGACGAGGCGAGCGGTTGGAATGACCGCGGCGGCGGCGACTTCTTAGACGAACACGATTACGGCCCGCCGGCGCGAGATGCGCGTGGTAACGGCCCGTTTGGCAGCATGCAGAAATCCGACCGGGCCGTCGTGCTCGGCGAGTTTGGGGGTCGAGGACTGAACAACGCAGCTTTGGGTCAGCCCGAAATCAAAGACCATCTGTGGAAGGCCAAGGAACGCTGGGCTTATGAGCAACTGCCGAGCCGAGACGCGTTGACGAAGGCCGTCCTGGCGGCGATCGCACGCACCGATGCGCTCGCCCGCGAGGGCTTGAGCGGGGCGATTTATACGCAGCTGACCGACGTGGAGGGCGAGGTCAACGGGTTGGTAACTTATGACCGCGCGGTGGCCAAGGTGGCACCGGAGGCGGTGCGCGGCGCGATCCAAGCGACGATCCGGGACGGCAGTGTCGAGCGCGCGGCACCGGGTCAATGAGTGTCGTTTTTGGGGAAGGCGCTGGCGCGGCGGTGCCTCCTCTCGAGACCACGGTGGGGCCAAGCCGCCCCTCTAACATCACGCCTTCTGCCCGTGAAGAACCAGAATCTTGATTTGACGGAACGTGCCGATTTCCTCTTTGCCACCGGGGTGGAGAACAGCCACCCAACCGTCCAGAACGGCAGGGTACGGGTTGATGAAATGGAGAAATGCGGGCATTACAAGCGTTGGCGCGACGACTTCGATTGCGTCCAGGACCTTTCTTTACGCTTCCTGCGCTACGGCCCGCCGTTGCACCGGACCCACCTGGGTCCGGACCGTTTCGACTGGGCGTTCGCGGACGAGACGTTCGCAGAGCTCCGCCGGCGGCAAATCACCCCGATCGTCGACCTCTGCCATTTTGGGGTACCCGATTGGGTAGGCAACTTTCAAAACCCGGACTTTCCGGCGCTCTTCGGGCGTTACGCAGGCGAATTCGCGCGCCGTTTTCCGTGGGTGCAGCTCTACACGCCCGTGAACGAGATGTACATCTGCGCGCTTTTCTCAGCGCGCTACGGCTGGTGGAACGAGCAGTTGCAAAACGACCAGAGCTTCGTCACGGCGTTGAAGCACATCGTGAAAGCCAACGTCATGGCCATGCACGCCATCCTCCAGGTCCGGCGAGACGCGTTGTTCATCCAGAGCGAGTCGAGCGAATACTTCCACGCCGAGGACCCGTTGGCGATCAAGCCGGCGGAGATCCGGAACGCCGAACGATTTCTCTCCCTCGACCTAAACTACGGACGACGGGTCGACAGCGAGATGTACGAGTTCCTGCGCGACAACGGCATGACCCGCGAAGAGTACCACTGGTTTTTGGAGAACGATTGCCGGCACCATTGCATCATGGGCAACGACTATTATGTGACTAACGAACACCGGGTTTCGCATCCCGAGACCGTGGCTCCTGCCGGGGAGGTGTTCGGTTATTGTGAGATCACGCGGGAGTACTACCGGCGTTACCGGCTCCCGGTGATGCACACCGAGACGAACTTCGCGGAAGGTCCAAAGGGCGATGAGGCCGTCCAGTGGCTTTGGAAAGAGTGGGCCAACGTGTTACGCCTGCGCAACGGCGGGGTGCCCATCGTCGGGTTCACCTGGTACTCGATCACCGACCAAGTCGGGTGGGAAACTCAACTGCGCGACAACAGCAGCACGGTCAACCCGGTCGGCCTTTATGACCTCGACCGGCGGCGCCGCCCGGTCGGGGATGCCTACCGCAAATTGGTTGAGAACTGGTCCCGGGTGTTGCCGACCCAGAGCCTTTGCCTAACCATGCCGTTGAACGAGGTCGGGCCGCTGGTTTAAGCAGGGACTACATTTGGCAACGTAACCTTCAGCCACGCACGATCCTCGGTCAGCACGGGCAAGCCCAGCCGAACGCCAATGCTGAGGCACGCGCGGTCGCCCAGAGACAATCCATACGGCTTGGTCTCCTGCCACAAGCGACCTGCCGTCTCGGCGTCGTCAGCCGTAAACGGGATGACTTGAAGGCCAAGCGCCCCGACATCGGCGCGCAAGCCGTCGACGGGTACGCCGTGTGAAATCGCCTTCTGAATAACCTCAGCCCAGTTGACGCTGGAGATGACCGAGTCGGCGATGATAGCATCGACGGCCTCCCATCCTGGCTCCTGCTGCAGGTAGGCCAGCAAGGCTGAAGAGTCCAAGACAGTTGTCAGCCTTTAGCCTCCGCTCTCGCCTCGTCCCGACGCTCGTGGATCAGTTCGGCAGCTAAACTTTTCCCGCCGGCCACCGACGCATAACGGACCCGTAGCCGGCGCTTTACCGACTCGGGTTTTTCAAGGATCAGTCGGTCTTCCTCGACCCGGGCTACGAGAGTGTCGCCGGATTTCAGACCCAAGGTTCGCCGCAGTTCGGAGGGGATCACCACGCGACCGTTGGACCCAAGTTGCACGTCGACACGCGGCCCGGTTTTTGCCATGGAGGGTAAAAATATGACACAAACAAGCAAGCAGTGGCAAGCCATCAAAAATGTGCCACGCCGTCGCGCCGTGTCATACCCCAGCGCTTGACGCGTTTGGACCCGCAAGCCTGTCATGCCCGCCGGTTAGATCCGCCAAGGTTGGCCGCGGACGAGTGAACCCTCGACAGGATCCAGTCGGCCAGAACGCCAGCCTGGGGTGCAGCGTAGCGCTGCGGACAGAGGCGACCCAGGCCATCCGCGGGAAGCGCGATTCGGGTGTTGTCTCGCCCTTTCAGGGCTTGCGCCCACCCGCACCCTCACCCTGGGATTGCACCCTAGGTTCCGCATCTTGGCACCGCTCCGCGGTTACGAACCATCCGGTGTGTTCGCTTGGCCCGTCATCGTCGGTGAGGTCTGCTGCGCCCGCTGTGCCGCCGAGCAAGCTTACGGTCGGCGCTAATGGGTAGGTGTGCCGCTGGAATGGTAGGTCGGACGCCTATCTTCCGGTGGAACGGCGCGTTTCGTCCACGTCAATACACGACGCAGACGAGGCTGAGGTCTCCCCTGCCCTGGCCGGGATGGCGACTGACCGGCGCGGTGCGCCCCTCACCCTGCACCCTCGGCAGCTTTTGCAGCCGTAGTACCTCAATGGCGTCAACCTGCAGGCTGCCGCCCTCGCCCGCCTCGCGCACCCAAGCCATGCGCACCTTGCCCTTGGCGCGGGTTCCGGTGACTAGGTAGGTATAGACGCCGCGGGTCACCCCGGCGGTCTCTTCGAAGGAGACGCTTTCGTCGCTCTGGAACTCTTCGGCACGGAGGTGGCCGAAGTGCCCCAGGGTAAAGGCGTCCTGTTCAAGGTAAATGCGGCAGATGGCCGGCGTGTCGCGGTCGACCTTCACACGCTGCACCGTGCACCAGCCGACGGTTGCCACGGCGCTGAGCGCCGCCGTGAGGCAGAAGAAAGAGGTGACCGCGCGCGCGGGCATCCGGCGCAGGAACCACGCGCGGCGGCGGACATGAACGGGTTGGGCGGCCATGAGCGCAACCTTAGGCATGGCGGGTCAGCGCCCGCGACGGTCGGCCGCAACGCAAGTTGCTGGATTTTGTGACGGGTGCGGGGTCGTGGAATAGGGACGGCGTTTGTGAGTCCAATGTGCGCGGGCGCCCCGCCCGCACGTTGGTTACCTTCGTGGATCCGCATCCAGAACCCACACGACACGCCGGCGGACGGGCTAACCGGGGCGGCGACTTGGCTTGGCTTAGGGGTGCCTGGTCTAAGCCCGTTTGCGATATCCTCGTGGCAGTTGAAAGTTTCCGCCGTAACGGCTTCAAAGGCGTTCCCGCAAGGCGGCGACGTCCCACCACCGAAACGTTTGGGCGTGGCCAGCGTCAGGCGTGCCATCTTCGGTCCTGGCAGCTTCCCCTTCAAAGCGGGCTGAACTAGACCTAGGTCCGGCTCCGAGCTTCACTCCGCCAGGAAGCCGTCTGACTTAGCTCGAAGCCTCACGGCCCGAGCCCGCCCCGCGTGCGGGTCGGTCAAATGCGCAAGTCGAGGAGGCGATCCCGTCTTGGCCGTCGCGTCACGGCCGCGCTCGCGCGCACGATTGCGGCACCACCGCGGGACGCGCCCGGGCGCAACAAACATGCCACCTGCCGGCATTCCGTGGCAATACAACGCAGCCAAAGGTATTTATGATAATAAGTTGTATAAATTATAAATTCATTTCTACTTGCGTTGGTGGATACCCGACTCAAAAGGTCGGGCATGCTAACCTCATGTGCTCTCCCGCGAATCCGCTTGCTGTTCACCCGGCTTCTCTTCGCGCCCACCTTCGGCCGTGGCGAGGTTTCCACGTGCACCGTCGACCCCAGCGCCAGTGGCCCTAGTACCCACCGGTCCACCCGCGCGGACGTCGACCCCAAGTCTTTTCATGCAGTTTCCGGCTCAAGTCCGGCTGGTGGTAAGCCGACTCTACCAGTACGGTTTATGAATTCCATAAAAGGTACTTTGGTTGTAATCTCGTTAGCGCTCGCCGCGACGTCGGCGAATGCGCGGACTTGGTACGTCGAGCACGGCGCGCCCGGCAAAAGCAACGGCACGTCCTGGACTGATGCCTGGCATCTGCTCACCGACATCAACGGTGTTCAGCCGGGCGATACGGTCTTGATTTCTGGCGGGAACGCGGCGGTGGCACCGGGCTACCACACCAACCCTGCCCCGACCACCTGGAGTCCTCCTTCCGGCATTGCCGGCAACCCGATCACCTACCGAATCGGCCAAGACAAGGCGCATTCTAGCAACGCGCGGTTCTCGGTTGGTGCGCACCCTTGGCTCGGTTACCTCCACGACGTCGTCATCTCCGGCGATGCCGGGGACGGCAAAAACCATTTTACCCTGGACCCGGGCACCACGGCGCTATCGGTCGGGGTGCTACCGTCGTCCGTGAAGATCGACCACGTCGACACGTCCGCGCTCCCCACGAACAACAACCCGCCTTCCGGCTCCACGACGTGGGACGTCGGCCCATATCAGTCCTGACCGGCGTTTTCACGGCTTAACAGAGACATGCTATGAAAGAGAAATCATTCCTTCTGTTGTTCCTCTCCCTGGCGGGCGCGGCGTCGGCGTCGACTTGGTACGTCGATGCGCAGGCTGGCGCCGGCGGCAATGGCCAAAGCTGGGGTTCCGCTTGGCAGAACGTCACCGGCGTGGACGGGAATAAGGTCCAGCCGGGCGACACCGTCTACATCTCGGGCGGCCCGAGCGGCTACAGCCGGACCTACAACCTCTCGGCCGCGTGGGCGCCCGTGGAAGGTAAGTCGGGCAACCCGGTCAAGTACCAGATCGGTCAAGACTCGCAGCACAACGGCACCGCCCTGTTCGTCCCCGCCGCAGGGCAGGACTTCATCAACGGCTCCAGCCGCAACTTCTGGATCTCGGGCGATGCGGGGGATGGGGCGCGGCACTTTAAGGTCGGCGACGACAACGGCGTTCACTCCGTCTACTTCTCCGACTCCTACGTGTCCGGCGTCCGCATCAGCTACGTGGACGGCGGCGCGAAAAGGTCGGTTCCGTTCAGCCTCTACTACTATACCGGCTACTGCGAGATCGACCACTGCTACGCTAAAATGCTGGTCAACGACCGGGGCAGCACGGCCTGCTACGTGTTTACCGACGTGGGCGATACCCTTGCCGCGGACACCGTGAAGATCCACGACAACGAATTTCACGTCATGTACTACCCGGCCTCGCAAAACGACGGGGGACACCAGGGCTGGGGCGACGACGCCTTCACCGGCCAGTGGTGGACAGGCATTACCATCGCGCACAACAAGGTCGTGATGGAGCCGGACCCGAACTTCCTGGCTGAAGGCGACGACCAGCACGGGGACGGCTGCCAACCGTTGGGCGGCTCGAACATCACCATCGACGGCAACATCTTTCAGGATTGCGTCAATAGCGCGGTGTTCATCGACGCGGTCAAAGGCGGGTTCTCAAACCTTCGGGTCGTCAACAACATAGCGGTCACGGCGAGCGCCACAGTTCGCTACTTCCAATCGCTCAGGGGCTTCGAAATCATCGACCAGACCGGTAGCGGCACTTCGTTCTCACACGTCTACATCGACAACAATCTGTGCGACGGGGAGGACAACCAGTATCGCTATTCCGTCGATACGGATTTCTATCCGGACGACCAGAACCCCAACACAAGAACGGCCTTGTCCGACATCCGGATTTTCAACAACGTTGGGATCGCCAACGGCGGGATGAAGATCCAATCGTTGTCCGGCATGGCCAGCGGCAACAATGTCGTTTTGAGCTACGCGCAGGCGGCGAGCACGTTTGTACGCTACTCCCAATTCCATGGGGATACTGCCGACTTCCACACGAAGGCGGGAGACACCCTGCTGCGCGGCAAAGCCCACGATGAGTCGTCGATCTTCACCGACAGCATGGACGGGCGCGCTCGCCCGAAGTAAGCACCTTTGAGATCGGTAACGGCGCACCGGGACTGCGGTCCCGGCAGAAGCCGAGGCGTTCGGGGCGGCCGGTTAGCACCAGCCGCCCCTGGCGTGTTTGGGATGGCCAAAGGTGACCCTCTTTCCTTAACTGGAGGATCGGCGGCGCTTGCCGGTGGCTTTGGGACGGCTCCCGCGCGGTTGGATCAGGATTAGCGCGGTTTTTCTCGACGCAGCTTCCGGTCGCATACTGGAGTGCCGGCACAGAATGGCGTTAGGGCGTTTTTCGGGTAGCTCGGAGTGTACAGTTCCGGCATAGTGCGAGCGGCGTGCCGGGCGACGACGGGTATGGCTGACTAGGGCGGTTTCCGCCCGAGTCGTCAGAAGGGCCGGTTTGAGGGGTGCACCAACAGCGGTCGCGATGGCCGCGGAAACTCTTTTATCTTTCTTCCGAACATGCATGCTATCCTTACTTCTCTCACCACCGCGCTGTTGATGACGGCCTCGGTCCCGGCGTTCGCCAAGGCGTGGTACGTGGATGCGTCGGTCGCCTCCAACGGCGACGGCAAGTCGTGGTCAACCGCCTGGAAGAACGTCACCGAGGTGACTGGAGTGGCGGCGGGAGACACCGTCTACATCAGCGGTGGCACAACCGGGTCGACCACGACCTACGAGTTCTCCGCCCCGTGGGCCGCGCCCGAAGGCATGGTCGCCAATCCCGTGGTTTACCAGATCGGGCAGGATGCAATGCACAACGGCACGGCAATTTTTGCCACCACGGGTGCGAATAATCTTTTAGGGGACGACGTCACGGGAATCACCTTTTCCGGTGACGCCGGTGATGGCGCGAAACATTTTCAGTTGGGCGGCAGGGGTACTGGAGGGGTGATCAACGCTTCGGATGGTTGTAAAGGCTTGCACTTCGCCTACATCGACTGCGGAAGTCGTCCTCACCAGATGTTCGGGTTTCGTTACTACGGGGGTGCGAACGAAGTGGACCACTGCTACGCGAAGTCCACGGCGAACGAGAAATCGTCGTCCCTGTTTTGGGTGTTCGCCCAAGAGGGGGCGACCTTTGCCGCCGACACGTTCGTCGTTCACGACAATGAATTTCATGTGGAGTACGACCCTCGGCACGATGGTTGGGGCGACGACTGCTTCGCTGGCCAGTACTGGAGCGGTCTCACGATAAAGGGCAACAAAGTAGTGGCAGACGCGCGGGCCGGATTCGATCAAATCAGCGACCAGCATGGAGATGGGTGCCAGCCCCTCCAAGGCAACAACTTCACCATTGATGGCAACCTGTTCATCAATTTCCCGAACTACGCGGTTTTCATCGACGGCAATAAAGGTGGCTTCTCCCATGTCCGCGTAATCAACAACGTGACTTGCCTTACCGATGCCCATATTCAAGCCTTCAATAGCCCGCTCGGGTTTAGCATCATCGACCAGACAGGCGTGTCGGGAACCACCTACAACGACGTGGTAGTGGACAACAATCTCGCGGCTGACTACGGAGGCCGCTACGCAGTCCACTGGGATCTTTACCCAAGCCAGAGCGATCCGGGTTTGCGCAGCGTGGTGACGAATTGCCGGTGCTACCACAACATCAGCGTGAATTCAGGTGGCTTTAACTTGGATCGTCGCGTCGCCAGCGGCAACAACGTGGCGGCGACCATGGTCACGGGCAGCGGGCACTTCGTGAGGTATACGCGCAACCATGGGGACGTGGCTGACTTTCGCCTCGTTCCCGAAGACACGTTGTTTAAAGGTAGCAACCGCGACAAGTCACCTCGCCTGACGAACGACCGGGAGAGGCCGGCGCGCTAAGGCCAACGCCCCGCCGCTAAACCCCAAATTCCTCTCCAGAGTCGCCGATCGAAGGTCATTCGGCGTCATCGATTTGAGGTTCACCACCGGGCAGGGATCTCCGCTCGGACCAACGCCGCCGTGGAAAGTGGGTGGATATCGCTGGCTGGGAGTACGCCGTTTGGCGAGGAGAAGGGGCAGCGATTGCCCCGACGCCAAACCGGCGCCGTTCACTGAACGGGGGCTCCGCCGGACCGGATGGTACCGAGTAGACCCAAACGGGTCTAAAATCTAGGACACAACGAATTTAGCGCGGCTCGCACTTTGCTTAAGGCCAGCTGAATTTATGGAGATTAGACACGCCGTGGGCCGCGCGTGTGCGGCGGGTTTGACCCTCGAAGGGCGTCGGCAGTATGCCCTTGCGAATGCTTCGTCAAGGATTGGCTATATGCACCGCGGCGCTCTTTGGATCTCTGGTTTTGCCCGGCACCACGCGGGCCGTCGACCTCCGCCTCCTTTATACCGGCCAACTCGGCCAAGACGCACCGACGGTGGCAGGTCTGTCGGCCCCAGGCGCCAAGTTTTCGCTTACCCTGAACCTCAGCGCGGAGACGCTCGCCCGAGCAAACTTTCGCGGGGACAAACCTGAACCTCACACTTTCACCCAAGATTTTTTCCTGCTGGTGGATTCCGCAGACATCCGCCTCACCGTCAACGGGACGACGTTTCCAGCCCAGGGGGCGGGGCCTTCCAGCCCCAACCTGCTTCGTTTCGACAGCCAGTACTCGTCCGACGAACCCACGTTTTACCGTGGAAATGTCGAGGTGCAAACGGCGCCTGGGCTTTTCGACCTATTTGTAAACCTGGATCGCGATGTCTTTGGCGGTCCGCCTGGGCAGCCCCCGCCTATTCTCAAACCGGGCACCTACCATATCAGCGATGGCCCAAACGGAGCCTTTGCGAATTGGAATGGGCTCGACGTGATCACTTTTGAAAATGGCGACTACGTAAATCATTTCGCCTCGTTAGATTCCACCACCCTGACGGTAAGCGCGGTCCCCGAGGCCCATCCAGCTTGGTTGCTGCTTTTCGGGTCGACTGCTCTGGCGTGGTCTTGGCGTCGGCGAGTCATGGACAAAGCGCGGTGTGCCTGAGGAAGCAGTTCGGCGGTCGGCTGTGGGCCAATGCGTCGCCTCGTAAAGCGCGGGAAGCACGTTTAGAAATCGGCGGTGGCGGAGCACCGGTCCTCCCGGGTTTAGAAGCACACTCAACCTCCACCGGAAGAAACCGCGTCTAAACGCGCAAGGACGTCGGGGGTAAGCTCAAGGTGAGCTGCCGCGACGTTCTCCTCGAGGTGCACCTCCGAGCGCGTGCCCGGAATGGGGATCACGTTGGGGGCGCGATGCAGCAGCCAAGCCAGCGCGACCTGGGTCGGCGTCCGGCCGAGCTCGCGCGCGACTTCGCCGAGACTTCCCTCCCCGGCTGCCAGCGGCGCGCCTTGCACCATGGGGTCTGCGCCCAGGGGGCCGTAAGGCAGGAAGGCGAGACCCAGTTCGGTGCAGCGTTTAACCACGGGATCGTTTTCCCGATCGGCGACGCTGTAGCGGTTCTGCACAGAGGCGATCGCCGCAATCGCCAACGCGCCATCCAACTGCACGCGGGTGACGTTTGACAGGCCAATTCGCCGAATTTTGCCTTCGACTTGAAGCTCTGCGAGGGCCGCGACCGAATCTTGGAACGGGGTGTTCGGGTCAACCCAATGGAGTTGGAAGAGTTCCAGCGCCTCTACCCGAAGATTCTTGAGGCTTTCCTCACAATCGCGCCGGAGGCCTTCGCGGCTACCGTCCAATTGGCGTTCGGTCGCCGACTTCTTCACCACGCCGCCTTTGGTCGCGATGAAGAGGTCGGCCGGGTACGGGTGCAAGGCTTCGGCGATGAGCCGCTCGTTCCAAGCCGGGCCATAGGCACGCGCGGTGTCGACGAAATTGACGCCTAAGTCAGCGAGACGCCGGAGGAGCCGTTTGCCGGCTTCCCAGTCCGGGTAGGGACCGAAGTTCGACGGCTGGCCGGTCAGCCGCATGGCACCGTAGCCAAGTCGTCGCACCGTCCGCCCGTCCGGAAAAGAAAAGTCCAAGGTCATGGCTGACCTTGGACTTTCCTTGCGGACGCGCAATATGGAGGTGAAGGAACTAGACGGTCATTGGTTCACGGACGTGGGGCAAACGTGCCGGCTGCAGTCTGAGGGACTGAGTGGCGTTAGCGGAGAAGGTGCCCGTGAACTCGGCAGGCGGCTTCTTTACGGACGAAGCGTCCGCGCTCCCGGCGTCACCCGTGATAAGCGTCTTGGGGCGGCCTTCGCCTGCACTTCCCTTTGGCCTTTGCCATGGGCGATTTGCGATGCGCGCAGCGCCCGGGCACCCGCCCTTCCTAGTGGCTTAGGACGAAACCGGGTGGACGCATAGCCGCTCCACGGTTGTCCCTGCATGACCTTTGTTACCTTCTGTTCAGATTTCCTAAAACGGTTTGGCCGAGACGTAGATGACGTCGCCGCCATGAACGTAGATGGCCGGTTCGGGTGCGCCCCGGAAGACTTTGCCGATGTCGAGGACCTGCCGCTGGTGCTGACCATTGACGATGCGGATGAGGTAAACCTTGCGCGGGTCGCCGTACGGCGTGAAGCCGCCGGCTTCCATGATGGCTTCAAGGACGGTCGCGGGGCGTTCAAACGCGATTTTGCCGGGGTGTTGGACCTCGCCGGAAACCACGACCGGCAGGGCGCTGCTTTCTAAAGAGACCAAGACCTCGTTGTTCTGCAGGTGCGGTTTGTAAAGCTCGCCGAGTTCCGTGCGGAACCGGTCCAAGGACTTGCCGCTGGCCATCACCTCACCGATGAGCGGCAAGCTCAGTTTTCCGTCCGGAGGAATCTTTTGAGTTTGGCTAAGTTCGGGTGCGCCCGTGAATGAGACCCTGACAACATCTCCAGCCGACAGCACGGTCGGCCGCGGATTGGCCGAGATGTTCTTGATTTCGGTCGGTTCGTCAGTCGATCGGCAACCCGACGCGAGCGCCATGGCGAGCGCCACGGCCAACCATGCAAACGTGGCGACCCAACGTCTACGATCACGCGCCACCGGCCTAACCATGCCTCCAAAAGGACACATCGGGTGATTCCAACGCACTTCTCGCAGCTTCGAATCCAACATCTTTAAGCTTTCCAAACTTTGCCTACCGCGTCCGGATTATTGGACATGACGTTGCGCGTGTCGATGATGCATTGCGCCCACTGGCCAAGCTCGCGGTAATTCACAGAGGAGTGAGCGGTCATGACCACCACGGCATCAAACCCGGCGATGGTAGGCTTGTCCCAGGGAACGGACCGGGTGCCCGCCCAAGCGGCGTGCTCCCGCGTGGGCCGGATGACGGGCACGTGCGGGTCGTGGTACGCCGCCTCGGCACCGCTGGCTTTCAGCAACTCCAGCATCCGGTAGCTCGGCGATTCGCGCTCGTCGTCCACGTTCGGCTTATAAGCCAAGCCGAGCACTAAAACTTTCGAACCGTTAAGCGGTTTGCGTGCGGAGTTCAACGCCTCGGCCAACCGGTCTTTCACGTAGACCGGCATGGCGGTGTTGATTTCGCCCGCCAGCTCGATGAACCGGGTGCTTCGCTCGAACTCGCGCGCCTTCCAGGTCAAGTAAAACGGGTCGATCGGGATGCAATGGCCGCCGAGCCCCGGCCCGGGGTAGAAGGGCATGAAGCCGAACGGCTTGGTGCTCGCCGCTTGCACCACCTCCCAGATGTCGATCCCCATGGCGGCGTACACCACCTTGAGTTCATTGACGAGCGCGATGTTGACGCACCGGAAAATGTTCTCCAACAGCTTGGCGGCTTCAGCCACCCGGCAGGAAGAAACCGGCACAACGGTTTTGACGGCCCGAGCGTAGAGTTCCACGGCTTTCTGCAGGCAAGCCGGCGTGAACCCGCCCACGAGTTTAGGTACCTCACCCACGCGGCTGGCGGGGTTGGCCGGATCCTCGCGCTCTGGCGAAAAGGCTAGGTGAAAACCTTCGCCCGCGCGCAAACCCGAGCCCCGTTCCAAGACGTGCCGCAGGTCCTCGTCCGTCGTGCCAGGGTAGGTGGTCGACTCGAGGACCACCAACACGCCGGGACGAAGGTGTGGTGCGACGGCCTCGCCGGTCTGTAGGACGAACGTGAGGTCGGGTTCCCGGTTCTTGTTCAGGGGCGTGGGCACGCAGATGACGACCGCGTCCACGTCCCGAACCAGGGAAAAGTCGGTGGTGGCGAGGAACTGGCCTTCCCCAACCGGTTCGGCCACATTGGTCGACGGGATGTGCTTGATGTAACTGCGGCCCTCGTTGACCGCAGCGACTTTTTGGGCGTCAACGTCGAGCCCAACCACGCGCACCCCCGAACGGGCGAACTGCAGGGACAACGGCAGGCCCACATAACCGAGGCCGACAACGGCGACCCGCGGGGCTGTATTCATAGGTAAAAAATCCCGAACGCGTCGGGGAAGAGATGCTAGGTATCTATGCCGGTCAAGCGGAGCTGCGCTCCCACCTCGGGCCCGCAGCCGTTGCGCGAATCCGACGCGCGCCTGACCGGAGTTAGGCAGCCACGGGCGCTGCGGCGACATCCGATCCTGAAGTCGCTTTTCTCGAACTGAAAACGTCGTCCAGGGCGTCCACCACCGACCGCTGTGCTTCGGGGCCGAGCTCGTGATAGAGCGGCAGCAGGATGCACTCATCCTGCGCGCGCTCACTCTCGGCCAGAGGCGCTGCCAAGCGCCAAGGTTCCTTGCCGTAAGCTGGCTCCCGGTGGGCGCACATGATCCCGCGCCGGGTGGCGATCCCCCGATCCAGCAACGCCTGCATGACCTCGCGCTGGGCGACGCCGTCCGGCAGGCGGAGGCAATAACTCTGCCAATTGGTGCGCGCCCAAGCGGGCTCAGCCGGCGGCTGCAGCCCAGGGATGTCGCTCAGGGCGCCTCCGTAAGCGGCAGCCAACGCCCGCCGGCGCGCCACCAGTTCGGGCAGGCGCTTCAACTGCTCCCGCCCCATGGCCGCCTGCACATCCGTCATCCGGTAGTTGAAGCCGAGCTCAGGATAGTCCTCAAAGATGACCCGGGGGGACCCGTGCCGCACGGTGTCGGGCACCGACATGCCGTGCTGACGCAGGCGACGGAAGCGCGCATTCCACTCCGCGTGCCTCGTCGTGATCATGCCGCCGTCGCCAGTCGACAAAACCTTTCGCGGATGGAAAGAAAAACAGGCGGCATCCCCGTGGGGTTTACCGATCCGTTCCCAACGGCCGTTCCAACGGATCTCACTGCCGATGGCGCACGCCGCGTCTTCGATCAGTGGTACCCCGATCCGCTCCGCCATGGGGACTAGGGCGGCTAGATCGCAAGGCATGCCCATCTGATGCACGCAAAGGATGGCGCGGGTGCGCGGGCTCACCGCCGCCTCGAGCGTTGCCGGATCCAGGTTGTAGGTGTCAGGCTGGATGTCGACGAACACGGGGGTCGCCCCGCAGTACCGGATGCTGTTGGCGGTGGCGATGTAGGAATGGCTGGCCGTGATCACTTCGTCACCCGGACCGACCCCGGCGACGTGTAGGGCCAAGTGCAACGCCGTCGTGCAGTTGGAGACCGCGCACGCGTGCGAGGCGCCCACAGCGGCCGCGAACTCTTCCTCGAAGGCCGCGACCTCGGGGCCTTGGGTGACCCAGCCGGAAAGGATCGCACGCCGGGCGGCGTCCGCCTCGGCCTCGCCGAGCACGGGTTTGCTGATCGGGATCATCGGCTCACGCTCCCCTCGCCTGCACCCACCCCGACCGCCACGGCGGCAGCCCCGCCGCCGGCACCCGCCCCCGCGTTGGCAGCCCCGGCGAAAGTCTCGTGACGGTACCAGTCCACCAACTGGCGGAGACCCTCGTTCAGGTCGACTTCGGTACGAAACCCGAGGAGCCGTTCCGCTTTGCTGATGTCGGCCAAGCGGCGCGGCACCGGGTTGACCTTGCGGGCCGGCCCAAACTCGGGCGGAAGGTTGACGCCCATGACTTCACCCAGGGCGCGCGCCAAATCGGCCAAGCTCGTTTCGGTTCCGCTGGCGATGTTGAAAACCTCGTCCGTACACGACGAGTAGGCGGCCACGACGTTGGCGCGGGCCACGTCCGTGACGAAGACGAAATCCATGGTTTGCGTGCCATCGCCCAAGATGACGCACGGTTTACCCTCCGAGAGGCGTTCCATCCAACGGATCAGCACTTCGGTGTAAGCGCCGGTCGCGTCCATACGCGGGCCGTACACGTTGAAGTAACGGAGCGCGACGAAATCCAGGCCGTACATCGAGTGGAAGCTGTGGAGAAGGCCCTCGTTGAAGAGCTTGGCCGCGCCGTAGACCGTCCGGTTGTCATAGCCGTGGTGGGTCTCCGGGGTCGGAAACTCCTCGGCTAGGCCGTAGATCGACGCGGAAGAAGCGGCAACCACTTTGCGCACCTTGGCGGCAACGGCCGCCTCGAGCACGTTGAAGGTACCCATCGCCAAGACCTCCATGGCCAAGCGGGGGTCTTCAGCGCATTGGGTGATGCGGATGGCCGCTTGATGAAACACGAGGTCCACGCCCTCCATCGACCGTTGCAAGAGGGCAACGTCTCGGATGTCGCCCTCGACCAACGTGACCCGTCCGGACGTTTCCGCCGCGGCGAGGTTATCGCGCTGCCCGCGCGTGAAGTTGTCGAGGACGACGATCTCGTCCAACCCTTTGGCCACCAATTGGTCGACGATGTGCGACCCGATCAGCCCGGCGCCGCCCGTCACCAATGCTCGTTTGTACGTCATGAATTCGGTTGTTCTATGGGAGAATCTTGGCGCCAGCGCAGGAATTTCGCCGGCGCGCCGACCACGATGGAAAACGGCGCGACGTCGCGGGTGACCACGGCCCCAGCGCCGACGATGGCGCCTTTGCCGACGGTGACGCCGGGCAAAAGGATCGCCCCGGTGCCGACGTCGGCCCAATCTTCCACCCGCACGGGGAGAATTTGCAACTCAGTCTGGATGACGGGGATATCGCCTGGATAGCCGGTGTGCGTCGAGCCTAAAACCTTCGCACCGGGTCCCCAGCCGACGTAATCGCCTAAGGAGAGGTTCCGCGCGTCAAAATAGGCCTGGGGCCCGATCCAGACGTGGCGCCCGATGGTGAACCGGCCGTCGAAGCGGCCCTGGAGGTAGGCGTGGTCGCCAATGAAGACGCCGTCGCCAACGTCAAAGGTTTCAAGGTGTTTGAAGCCGACGTTGGTCCCCACCCGAACGCCGTGGCCAAAGCTCCGGGCCATGGCTCGCCAGAGCACTCGGCGCATGAGGGCGTCGAGTTCGCCGTCCCCACCCGCGAAACGGCCGTACTGTTCCCGGAGAGCACTAGGTGGGTAGGTTTTCGAGAGATGCATGGCCAGATCGATCTCGAAGGCCGGATCGGGCAGGACTTCTCGGGTACCGTGAACGGCGGGCACGACACGCTCAACGGATGCAGGTGCGATTGACATGCGGGGATACAACGAGCATTTACCGAAAGCAGGTCGGCCAAAGCGGGCGGGTTTGGAGAGACGAACGGGAAGAACTTGTCATGAATTTAGGAACAAAGGGTTTCAAATAGGACCGGAACACGCCATGTTCCCACGCCGAGCCCTAAGCCAAGCTTTGGCAACGTCCTTCAGGCGGAAGAGGCCGCCCCGTCCCAAGCGTGCGAGTCGACGCTTCGGACTCGGGTTGACGAGCGCACGGTACTGCGTCGAAAGTTCACCATCCAAGCGGTCGTGCGGCATTAGACGCGTTCCGGCTGCCTCGTCGGCAACCGTTAGAAGTGGGGGATAAGGTGAGCCGAAAGCCTTTTCGACCGCGGTTTGGTGGGCGTCGCGGCCAAGGAGTTCCCACCGACCACGAGCTGCCCACGCACGCTCCAGGGCATCCTTCACCAACCCAAGATCTGCAGCTTCGGCGAGGATGCCATTCCGCGCGTCCTCAATCCACTCGGCGTTCCCACCGACGCGCGTGACGACCGCGGGCCGGCCGCAAAGCATGGCCTCGACCAACGCAAGCGGTATTCCCTCCGCCCGAGAAGTTAGGACCAGGACCTGTTCCCGCGCCCAAATGCTTCGGACATCCTGCACATGCCCCTCAAAGCTAACCTTTGACTCTAAACCGAGAAGTTTGACTAGCGCGCGGAAATATCCTTCATCCGGGCCGGCCCCGTAAAGACTCAGATGCCAATCGCGTTCCGTCCAAGCGCTCGAACCCAGTGCTTCAAGCAAGAGATCTTGACCCTTGAATTGGGCATCGAGCCGAGCAACGCAAGCAAAACGGGCGGTGGCGGACTCAGGCCAAGTTACGTAAGACGAATCCGAAAGGTTGACCGGGTTTCGTACTAAATCCGCATTCGGAAGTCTGTAGGCCATCTGCTTTTCGGCCGCCAAGCGGTTGTGGTCAGAGACAAACAGCACCCGAAACGCCCGGGAGAAAAGCCTGATCGCCAAGCGCCGGGAGGACTCGTCGGGCAGGCAGGGAACGCCATCATTGAATTGGCATATCATGATGAAGGGAACCGGCGTGAGCAGGAGCAGTTCGGCAAGGTCTGGTTCGTCCAAAACATCGAAGCTGTTACCCTGGCTGACGATCAGGACGTCAGGGTCAGTTTGGAGAAGTTGCGCATAGCTCGAGCCTCGGCAGGCTAACGCGCGCCGCCATCCGGCTCGGAAATGATACCTCTGAAGGACGGTCGCACCCCTACGTTGGACGGCCTCCAGCTTTGGCCGTCTCTGAGGCCAATCCGGCACGGAGAGCGTCACCTCGTCGCCGCGTTCCAGAAATTGGAGGGCGGTCGCGACCCAAAGCTCCTCGCTTCCTCCCCAGGGAACTAATCCCATGGTTGAAATAATACCCGCTCGCATATCGCTAAAGAAACTAGGACGTCAATGGTCGGCGCCCATGAGCTCAGACGGCTGACCGGGAGCTTTCGCGCAGTTTTCATGACTCTGCGAGGCAACGCTGGCGCCCTCGGCGCAAAATGCGCGGAACTTTTCAGCGTTGCGCGGTCGCCTGGTTTTCGCCCTTCTCCATATGGCACGCACCTGGACATCAGCTGGCCCGCAGAAGAGTAGCAGAAGCTTTGCCACCGTTTTCGGCATCCGGGGGTCGAGACTTAGGGCCGTGACGTAATGCCGTCTGGCGGCGGCTTTTTCGCCGGCGGCGCGGTAGCGGTCAGCAACCTTGGCATGAAGGCGGGCGCGAACCCACCTTGCTTCGCGCACATCCGACGTCTGCTGGCAAACCCACGCGTCGAGTTGTTGCAGGGACCAAGCGGCCGTAGAGCCCTCGTACAGCTTCCCGATCGCCGCCCGCGCGTAGAAATCTGCAGCTGCGAGCAGGCACGCTCTAGCGACGTGAGGAAGCCCGGCTTCCTTCGCCTTACGTCGGACGGCCAGAGGAATCGCCACGGCTTCCTGTCTGCATTGCTCCACCTCACCGGCCATAAGGATGTTCGTCATGCTCAGGCCATGCTGGCGGTAGCAGACCATCGGTTCCGCGAAGTAGCCGACGTCGTGATGCAGGGCGAAGACGCACCAGAGATACCAATCGCCGGCCCACGGCATGTCTAAAGGAAAGCAGTCGATGGTTTCGTAGCAAGCCCGACGAGCCATCCCGCTGGCGGCGACGATGGTGTTTTGGAAAAGCAGCCGTTTCAGGAGTTCGCGCCCTGGGATAATTCGGTCAACTTCCCCATGAACGGCACACCAATCGACGACGCCTTCCTCTACGCCGTCACGCACGCTCACGGCAGGGCAAAATACGTAACCAACGTTAGGAGCTCGCTCGAGGAGCTGAACATAACGGTCAAGCACGTGACGCGTTCGCAGGTAATCGTCGGCGGAGATGAGCCAGATGTACTTGCCCCGACTCAGCTCGATGCCTCGGTTGTAGTTGCGAAGGTGACCAAGGTTGACCTCGTTTCGAACATGGCGGATGCGGGGATCGCGGAATGAGCGCGCGACGTCCGCCGTGTGGTCCGGCGATTGGTCGTCCATAACGAGCAACTCCCAATCTTGGTACGTTTGATCCAGGACGGACCGGATGCATTGGCCGAGTAAATGCGCCAAGCGATAACAGGGCACGACGAAGCTGACCGTCGGCGTCATGGCAGCGGCTCCGGTTCCAGCGCCATGGGCACGGGTAAACTGAAAACATCGACGGCAGGCGGTTCACCGTCGAAGCGCCAGCGGTTTTGCACAAGAAAAAGCCCCCGCGTGGGCATCACCCCGGTGCCGTAGTAGTCCGACCGAACGAGGGAGAGGCGGGTGGCGTCCTCGACCCAGTCCGCTTCACCGCTGGCGATGTAGAGTCCCACGTGCAGCTTGTATTCGCCGGGAACCAACGGCAGTGCCGGGATGTCGCAGCGAAACGTCTGAAGTCCGACCCGTTCCGTGTGAGTTCGATCGGGCTCGTAGGCCGAATGCGCCGTGCAAACGCGCTGACCATGCAGGGTTTCAAAGGCCAACTCGACGTCCACGCTTTGGCAACGGGCCGGAAGGTCGAAGTGGACGGTGGCGGTCAGGCCGGCCCCGGCCGGCAACGCGCCGTAGAGCGGTTCGCCCTCGACGTCCAGGAGTTCCAAACGCCGCAGCAGCGGGCGTTGTTTGGGAGAGCGCCGCGGGGCCGCACCAAGGTCTACAACCGCTTCGGCCTGCACCTCCCCACTTGCGCGGAGGCTTTCCAGATAGAAGCGCACGGCGCCCCGCGACGGACCGTCGAAGACCACCCGGCCGTGATCCAGGACGATGCCGCGGGTGCAGAGCCCCTCCACGGCGGCCAAGTTGTGGGAGACGAAGAGCACCGTCTTGGAACGCGCGCAGGCCTCGGCCATCTTGCCCAAACACTTTTTTTGGAAAGCGACGTCACCGACGGCGAGCACCTCGTCCACCACCAAGATTTCCGGGTCCAAGTGCGCCGCCACTGAAAAGGCGAGGCGTACGTACATCCCGCTCGAGTAGCGTTTGACGGGTGTGTCGAGAAAATCCTCCACCCCGGCGAAACTGACGATCTCGTCGAATTTGGCGGCCACTTCGGCACGGCGCATCCCGAGAATGATGCCGTTGAGGAAGATGTTTTCCCGCCCGGTGAGTTCTGGGTGAAACCCGGTGCCGACCTCAAGCAGGCTCCCCATCCGGCCGCGCACGCGGATCTCTCCGTCGGTCGGGTCGGTGATCCGCGACGCAATCTTCAGCAGCGTGCTTTTGCCCGCGCCGTTTGAGCCAATGATTGCCACCGTCTCGCCTTCATCGACCGAAAAGCTCACGTCCTTAAGCGCCCAGAACGAGTGGCCGGCGCTCGCAGGTTCACGACGACGGGTGTCCGGGCCGCCCAGGCGACAGAGTCGGCGGAAGCTCCCGGCAAGGTCCTCGCGCAAGCTGCCGTAGCCGCCGCTTCGCTCCCCGAGCGCGTAACGTTTGGAAAGATTGCAAACTTCGATCGCAGGTTTCATCAGAAAAATTAGGCGGGAAGGGTGAGACTGGTCGTCAAATCACGTCGGCGAAAGTTCGTTCCATGCGCCGGAAAAAGTATACCCCGCCCACGAAGAGCGCCGCACTCATACCGACGGAGACGCCGATCAAGGCCCACGGCGCGGGCGTCCCGAGTAGAGCGTGCCGGAAACCTTCAACCATCCCGGCCATGGGGTTCAACGCCAGCACAGCGGCGAAGCTTGGGGGCACCAAGCTGATCGGGAAGGCAATCGGGGTGACGAAGAAAGCCATTTGGATCATGAAAGGGACCACGTAGCGGACATCTCGGTACTTCACATTGCAGGCGGAGAGAAAGAGGCTGAGGCCGCCCGCGGCGAGCAAGCTGCCGGCGACAAACAACGGCAACAGGAAGACGGCCGGGGTGATGGCCCACCGGAAAACGGCGAGGAGCACGGCGATCAGGAGCAAGCCGATGACGAGGTCAATCGTCAGAGCGAGCACTGTGCCCAGAGGAATCAGAAGGCGTGGAAAATAGGTTTTACTGATCAATTTTTCGTTGCCCACGAGGCTGGCGCTGCCAAGCCCGAGCGCGTTGGCGAAAAAAGTCCACGGAATGAGTCCCGCACAGACGAAAAGCACGTAGGGACAACCGACCTCCTTAGCCGGCACCACGCGAGAAAAGGCGGCCGCTAAAATGATGGTGCCCACGAGCGGCTGGAGCAGCGCCCAAAGCCCGCCTAGCAAGGTCTGCTTGTAACGCACCTGGATGTCGCGCCACGCCAAAAACAACAAGAGCTCGCGATAGCGCCAGAGTTCGCCAACGTCGGCAGGCTGCCAACCGCGACGGGCCTTGATGACCAATTCAACGTTTGCTGACATGTCGGTTTGAAAACGAAAACGCGCTGAGGAAATCATAAGCTAAATCTGCACTGACGGTAGGTTGCGCGTGCGGGGGAGCACAACCCTGACCAACACCCACGCCCATTACCCGCGCGAACTGGGTTCCTGATCCGGACAGAGCGCGCAGGCTGCGATTAAAAGACAACACGTTGCGAGCCGGGGACCGCGGGTGGGGTCGTTGCCAGGCCAACGCTGGGTCGAAGCAACCGCGGGTAAACCCTGCCCACTTGGCTTCAACAAAGTATCGCCATGGTGTTGGACGTGCCGTTCGTAGGGATGCAAGGAAAAGCCCGGCACGTTTGGGGCCGCTTGTCGGGAGGCGCTGTTAGTCAGCTTCTACTTCCGTCTGTTCCACGGCAAACCTTGCTGCTGAAAAGAACCCAAGATACTCAGGAGATATCCCCGACGGAAATCGTGTGTGCAGATTACGGCGGCCGGCAATGGCTTGGCCAAACAACCTTGGGTTGATCCAGATGCTAGGCGATTACTGGGTCCAATAAGGTGCGTGAGCTTATTTACTTGCAAAGGAAGAGGGGTTAAACAGCGCTCGTGGCGAGACGCCGTCGCCGAAATGAGAGCAGCCATCGCGCCCATGCCCGGATATGGGCAGGATTTCCCGCCAGCGCCCGCGCAAAACATCGTTGGCTTAAGCGGTACTTAGCCAAGACGCGAAGCGCGACGCCCAAATGGTAAAAGACGTCTGCTTCAACGCCCTTCGGCAAATCCCCAAAGGTGAGCAGTAAACGTCGAAACACCTTTACTCGGTTGACAATGTAGCTTCGGCGTTTTGTCAAGGAGGTACTTCCGGGGTGCACCCGGTATTTAGCCAGCGGTTCGTGCGTGTAGACAAACGTGTGCCGGTGGGAAAGCGAAAGCCAAAACCACCAGTCTTCCACCCATCTGATGTTTTCGTCGAACCCGCGGACATCCCTTAAAGAGGCACGACGGACAAGTCCAGTTTGCATGTTGATGAAGTTGCGGGTGCAGAGGTGACGAAAAAGGTTTCCCGAGCCTTGTTCTGGAACCGGGAAACTCTGGCTGAAAAGGCGACCTGTTGGATTCCCGTGCTCGTCGATGATCTCAGCATCGGAAAACGCGATGTCGCAATCCGGGCGCAGACGCAACAGCTGCATCTGCCGCTCGAGTTTACGTGGGTACCAAACATCATCGGCATCGCAGAAAGCCACAAATTCGCCGAGTGCGGATTGGAGGCCGTCGTTCCGCGATCGTGAAGCACCGAGGTTGCTTTCGTGTGAAACTACGCGAACGCGACCATCCGCCTGCGCCAACTTAGCGAGGACCTCGCGCGATGAATCGCGGGATCCGTCGTCGATTACAATCAATTCTAGGTCGCCTTCTGACTGCGCCAAAACCGCCTTCACCGATTCCGTGACGTATTGCCCGTGATTGTGGCACGGCATGATGACGCTAACGCGGGGCATGTGCGAGTTCGGATAGCTCTGGGAAGAAAATCGATGGGTAGCAGGCGCAAGCAGGCGCTTTGGCGGCCAGCCTGTCTAAAAAACGAGGCGGACGCAAGCGAGCAGGCCGCCGACTCCCGCCGGATTGAGTTTGGGCAAATCGGCGCGGCTGCCACTATCCTCGCGTTATCGCCCCATCCCGTAGACCATCGGGGTCGGCACAACCGGCGGTTGCACTGGTTTCGACGCCCGATTCGGCACCGCCGGGTGCGCCCGCGGTGATGCCTGAAGCCCAGCCAGAGTGGCCAGAAAGTAGAGCCAGACCAACTGCATCTGGTCGAAGTAGGTGATAGAGAAAAGGATTCCGACCGATCCGACCAAGGTCGCGCCCAAGCCCCAGGCCAACCTCTCCGTTGTCGGGTGACGGCCCGCGTTGGCTCTCAAGGCCGTGCCAACGCGCCCGAAGCAGCGTACCACCAACCAGATCGACAACCCCAAGCCGAGCAACCCCCCGTACACACCGTCCGCGACGAACCGGTTCGTAAGGTCTGCCGTTCCATAGATGGGCAAGCGGTAAGCGAACCAATCGCTGGTGTGTTGAGTGCCAATCAGCCACCAACGATCGAAGTGATTGACAAATTGATCAATTAGAAACGCGCGGTGGTAGCCTCCCCCACCAA
The DNA here is from genome assembly GCA_964252355.1 of uncultured Chthoniobacterales bacterium. Classification (GTDB taxonomy): domain Bacteria; phylum Verrucomicrobiota; class Verrucomicrobiia; order Chthoniobacterales; family JAFAMB01; genus CAXUNV01. The sequence goes on from CAXUNV010000003.1 coordinate 27,326, forward strand.
CCAAGCCACTCACCCTATCTAGTAGGAACCAGACTGGGGCCTTCATGATCAACTGCAACGCGACTAAGCCCCCAACAAGCGCCCAGCGGATCGCACGAACGTGGCGACGCAAAGGCCAGCACGCAAAAGCAACAAAACCGAGGATCATGCCGAGAAAAGGACCACTCGAACGCGCGCACATGACAATCAGCACCGACAGAACCGAACCGAGCAGCAACGGAAGGCGCGGCCGCAGCCTGGCGAAAAGCGCTGTGGCGAAAAGGAGCGCAAGGGTAGCGCCAAAAGCGCCTGCGGTGATCGGGTTTCGGAACGGCCCCTCCGCGCGCACGTGCCCGCTGCGAACCCAAGAGATTTCGTAGACGCCGCCAAAGGCAGAGTACAGGTTTTTACCTGTAAACGATTCCAACAGCAGCAACGCACACAGCGGAATCAGCATTAGGGCGATTCCAGGTAGAAGCCTAAGCCCCTCAAACTCTTCCCGGAGCAAACTCCGGAACACCAAATAGCAGCAAGCGTTGTAGAGGTTTCCGAGCTGGAAAATCAGCTCCTTCGAAGTGCCGAGTCGGACGACGCAAATGGCTGCTATGACCAACGTATAAGCGGCAAAGATTCGATCCACTTTGTTCCAGCGGACACGGCTCAGTTCGCCACGGCTGATGACCCGAAGCAGTCCTGCCAACATGACGAACCGCCAGGCGGTGAAATGAAAACCCAACACGTCGAGCGGTTGGCCCTCCGTGAGAAAACAGGCAGAAGCCAACATCGCGAAGGCCGCGCCGCGCCGAGACAAAGCGACGACCAGCATGGCCAGAATGACGGCGAGCGAGGCTCCTAAGGGCGTCATTGCTTTAAACCCTGCCCTTGTTAGTTTGGCTCAACCCGGCCATCGTCAACGAGTTGCTGCGCCCGCGAGTTCCACGGAAGCTTCCGCCATCCGGTTCGCGCGTGCCGCCGGTCGGCTGAGGAGACCGCTCGCGGCAGCCCAGGAAGGCGGCAGTCCCCGGGTGATCTCGATCTCTTCGAAGATGTTACTGGTCCGTGCACCGTGTCCCTTGACCCAGTCCGCCATCAAAGACAAACCTTCCTGCAAAGGGGTGCTGCGGCGCGCGCCAAAAACTTCCCGCGCTTTGGAGTGATCCGAAAAAGCGATCTTGACCTCGTTGCGAGGCTCCAGATGTTGCACCCGGCATTCTTTGCCCATGACACGCGCGACGGTCCGGGCAAGTTCGTTGACGGTGATCGGGACCTCGGCGCCCACGTTGAAGATTTCGTTGCGTGCCGCCGGCAGGTCCGCCGATGCAGCGATGATCGGAGCCACATCCTGGATGTGGGTGAACGCGCGCTCCTGTTCACCGTCGCCGAACACCGTCATCGGCTGGTCTTGGAGGAGTTGGTTCATGAAGATGCCCACCACGTTGCGGTAGCGGTCCCCGATGTTCTGACGCTCGCCGTAGACGTTGTGGGGCCGAAAGATCACGTAGTCGAGGCCGAACATCTCGTGCGAGACTTTCAACTCCTGCTCGATCGCGAGCTTGGCGATCCCGTAAGAATCTTCCGGGACCGGGGCCATGTCTTCGCGAAGGGGGGTTTGCCCGGCGCCGTACACGGCGATGGACGAGGTGAAGATGAAGCGCTTCACGTCGTGGTTGACCGCGGCGTTGATGAGGTTAACCGACCCGACCACGTTGTTGTTGTAATTGAAGCGTTTGATGAAGTGGCTAAGCCCCTCGGCGGCGTAGGCCGCCAAATGAAAAACGTAATCGAACCGGCACTGCGCGAACAAACCGTTGACCAGTTCGTGATCCAGGACCGAGCCTTGGATGAACGCTGCGCCGGCCGGGACGTTGTCCGAACTGCCTCCACTGAGGTCGTCGAGCACGACGACGCGGTGGCCGGCGGCGAGTAGGCTGCTAACCACGTGCGAACCGATGAAGCCGGCACCGCCCGTGACGAGTGATGTTTTCATAGATGGGATGAGATAAAAGGTTGGGAATGCCCGGCAGGCCTTAAGCGGTGGCCGGAGCTTGGGCACGGCGCGCCTGCAGCTCTGAGAAAGAGACTAACGGCTCGTAACCCGCATCGGGCTCCTCTCCAGACTCGATGAACCGGAGCGGCTGCAAACGGCGGTGCCACCGCGCCGCCACCCGGTACATGCTCAAACGATTCCGGACGGTCTCCGTCGGGTGAACCCAGGAGATGAGCGTGTAGCCGAGCTGACGGACGTAGAGGTGCAAAAGGAAGACCCGCCGGATCTGCAGCAGGCCGCGGCGCCCGTAATGCTTGTAGAAAAACCGGTAACCGCTGCGGTAGGTCTCAAGGGCGAACCGGATGGGAAAACGTCCCACCGACTGTCCGCCGAGATGCACGATCTGCGCATCTGGACAGAACCGGATGTTTGAGCCGGAGCGCCACACGCGGGCGCAAAGGTCGCTTTCCTCGAAGTGGTAGAAGAACTGCGGGTCGAAGCCGCCGAGGCGTTCCAGCAACTCGCGTCGGAAAAGGATGCAACACCCGGACTGAAAACCGATTTCGCGTTCGGTGTCGCCCTGCCATCCAGGGTAGAGGTCCGAGTGAAGACGAGAAGACCAGCGGCCGGGCCAACGCAGGCAAAGCGCGGCGAGCAGGTAACCGCGGATGCTCGGCAACGGTCGGGCCGGATTTTGGTAGGAGCCGTCCGGATTCAGCACGCGGCACCCGAAGGCCCCCGTCTGCGGCCGGAAATCCGCAAAGGCGACCAACTTATCCAAAGCGCGATCTTGGATGATCGTGTCGGGGTTGAGGATCAACACGTATTCCCCCACCGCCACGCGGATGCCCGCGTTGTTGCCGACGGCGAAGCCGAGGTTCGCGCAGTTTTCCAACACGCGCACTTCGGGAAAATGAGACCTGATGTAGGCCACGGAACCGTCCGTGGAGCCGTTGTCGGAAACGATGACCTCGTAGTTGGCCAGATGCGTCTCGCGGCGGATCGAGGCGAGACAATCCCCGATCACCTTCGAGTCATTCCAGCAGAGGATGACGATGGAGAGCTTCATGTGCATGGGTGTGCCGTTCACGGGCAGCTTTGAGCATCGACGAATTCGCGATGCCATAGCTCCAACGTGAGCAACGAAAAGATTTCTTTCCCAAAAGTGCCTTCGGCCGCGTGATCCTTCAGGAGGCGTTCCACGGCCTCCCGGCGGAAGTATCCTCGCCGCGTCGCGCGGTCGCTGAGGAGAACGTCGTGAACAAAGCCGGTCAGATCCTCCCGCAGCCAACGGTTGACCGGGACAGGCAAGCCCGCCTTCGGCCGGTTGAGGATTTCGGGCGGCAGACGGTCTTTGAAGGCGCGCTTGAGGATGCGTTTGGTGTTCCAGCCGTTGACCTTGAAGTTTGTGGGCAGGCGGGCCGCAAATTCCAGGACCTTGTGGTCGAGCAGCGGCACCCGCAGCTCGAGCGAGTTGGCCATGGTCATCTTGTCGGCTTTGATCAGCAGGTCGTCTGGCAGCCACGTCTTGCTGTCGACGTAGAGCATCTGGTTGAGCGCTGGTTGCGGCGCAGCTTGATCCGCCACGGTGGCGAACAACTCACCGATGAGTTGCGAACTGGCGCCAAAATCCGCGTCGCCATAGAAGTCACGGGTGCAAAGTTCCTTACGGTGTCGGTTAAAGTGGCTGAACGGCGTGCCTACCCGGCTATAGTAGAACGAGGCAAGCGGCAGCCGAAACAGCGGTCCATACTTCGCGAACATGCCAAGGGCGGCGACGCCGCCCAGGCGCTCCAACGTCGTTCCCACCACCGGTCGCAAAGGTCCGGCCAGCGTTTTGAGCCTTTCCAGCAGGACGAGGTTACGGTAGGTCTGGTATCCTCCAAATGCCTCGTCGCCGCCCTCTCCGGAGATGACCACTTTCACGTGTGCGCGGGCCAGCTTGGCAACGTAATACAACGCCACGGCCGGCGCTTCGCAGACCGGTTCCTCCATGTGACGGACGTAAGCGGGCAGAAAGTTCAGGAACTCCCCCGCGGAAATCGTCGTCTCGTGGTAGTTCGCCCCAAAGCGATCCGCGGCCAAGCGGGCGAACGGTCGTTCGTCCGGAACTCCGGGGCAATCGAACCCAATGGTGAAGGTGTCGACGGGCGACCCCGACGCTTCGGCGACGCAGCCGAGCATGACGGTCGAATCGATTCCGCCGCTTAGCAGCACACCCACGGGGACGTCGCTCGCGAGGTGGTCCCGGACGGTTTGCGAGACCAGTTCACGCAATTCCGCGCCAGCTTGGGGGAGCGAACGGTCCCGGCGCGGCGACGGGAACTCCAGATCCCAATACCGGTGGCACGCGACGCGCCCTCCACGCGCGAGCAGGTAGTGACCAGGCTCCAGCTTGGTGATGTTTCCAAAAAGCGTGCGGTCGCCAGGAAGGTAGAGGAACGTCAGAAACCGGTGGATGCTCTGCAGGTCAAGTTCTGGGGAGGACTCCCCGTCCCGAAGCAACGCCTTGATTTCGGACGCAAAACGGAGAGCGCCGTCGGTCTGCGTATAATAGAGAGGTTTGATGCCGAGACGGTCGCGAGCCACCAGAAGCGTGCGCTGCTCGCCATCCCAGATCGCGAAGGCAAACATGCCGCGGAGCCGCTGGAGGCAGCCGACCCCGTATTCCTCGTAAAGGTGAACGATCACCTCTGAATCCGATTGCGTCTGGAAACGATGACCTTTGGCGGCGAGTTCCTCGCGCAACTCGCGGTAGTTATAAATCTCACCGTTGTAGACCAACCAGATCGTCCCCGTCTCGTTGGTCATCGGCTGATCACCCGTGCTCAGGTCGATGATGGCCAACCGGGTGTGCCCAAGGCCGACCGGCCCCGAGACGAACTTTCCCGAACCGTCCGGGCCCCGGTGCGAAAGCGCCTGGATCATGCGGTCCAAGTCCGGGGAGGTCACCTCGCCGTCCGGCCGCAGGTTGATTTTGCCGCAAATTCCGCACATGGCAGTTTTTGGCTACCGTCGCTTCCGCGAAACGCGCCTAATTCCAGAGGCTCCGCCGACCCAAGAGGCGACGGAACTGTTGACGTTGGAAGTAGCGAATCAGGTCCGGGTCCGGAACTCGCCAACCCTTACGCAGGTACTCCCCGGCATAACCGGCCGCCAACCCAAGCGCCGCTACGCCGTAAGGCTTGCGCAACGCCCGCGAAGCGCACTTGGCAAGCATGAAAACCGGGTGGTAGCCGGAGGCATAGTTGGCTTGGCCGTTCTTGATCCAGTTCGCCCAGGTCCCGTAGGCCGCACCGGTTGGCCGGTGGTGCAACATCGGGATGTCGTTGAAAGTGCGGGTAGACCAGCCGAGCATGTTGGCTTTCAGTTCGTCCAGCGTATCCCAACCGACCACGCGCACGAGGCCGCCGATCGCTTTCCAGCAGGCCTGCCGGTAAACCTTCGTGGCGCCACGCACGTGAAAGACCGGATCGACGGTGGACTCCGGCACCAGGGCGCCCTGCACGGATTTGCAGACCAAGCCTCCCGCAATGCCGAGGCGCGGCTCGGCGGCAAAACGCTCGAACAGCAAGGCGAAGTAGTCCGGTTCGAAGGTCACGTCGCCGTCCAATTTGACGAGGTAGTCCCACGAGACGTCTCCGCAGGCATCGAGCCCCGCGTAAAATGCTTCCATGACGCCGCTGCCCGCCTGGCGCCTGCCGCGGTCGGGGCGACGCACCACGAGAATCCACGGGTGCTTGGCTGCAGCCCCGTCGGCAATGGCGGCCGTCTCGTCGCGAGAACCATCATCGACCACGACGCACCGCGCCGGCTGGACCCGTTGCGCGATGATGGACGCGAGGGTTCCGGGCAGGTGCTGGGCCTCGTCTCGCACCGGCATAATGATCAGGTAACGGTTTTGTTCCACAACGCAGTCTCCACGATCGTGCATGGGTTAAGTGCCGGACCGCGAGTTGCCGCCTCGGCGCGCAGCACCATCGGCCGACGGTGGCGACGCGGGACGCCGCGCGTCAACCCTCCAACCAGCGCGGGGCGGAGGAGCGGTTCTTGTTAAGCACCACGGCGACGTTGACTTTCGAGGAGAGCTGCGCATGGGCGCGTTTGACGGCTTCGCGCCCACTTTTGCCTGCTTCCACCACCAACAACATTTTGTCCATGAATCCGGCCATCGGTAACGTGGCGTTGGCATCACCCAACGGCGGCATGTCGAAGATGACGTAATCGAAGGAGCTGGCCTTGTATTGGGTGATCGCCTCGTAAAACCTTTTCGGCGCGAGTGACTGATCCACCAACAGAACCTTGCTGCCCATTTCGGAACAGGCTGCCGCCAGGCCGGCCGCCAGGGTGGACGCCCCCACTCCCGCCGACAGTCCGGTCACCCCGATCAGCTTGGGTTTATGGCCGATGTGGTTGGCCGTGAAGAAGAGAAACAACCGGTCGCGTAACGCCGCCCAGTACGCCTGGAGTGGGTCTGGGGGCGCGTTTGCCGCGGGAAGGTAGCCGGCCTTCTCTGAACTCGGCAACAAGCGGTTTCGACCCTCGCCATTCGCGTACGGTAGTGAAAGCAGGAGCGGCAAGCCAAGCCGGTCTTCCAGTTCCAATGGGGTTTTCACGGAACGGTCCAGCACCGTCTCGATCAGGAACGCCCAAGCCACGCCGAAGGCGGGTCCACCCAGCAGCAGACCTAGCACGACTTTCTTGATGTCGCGAGTGGCTTTGGCCGCCGGGGATGGTTTCTGTACCACGCTAATGTTTGGTACCCGGGACGAATCGATGGTTTCGTCGAGGCGCGCCTTCTCCAAAGTGGCGCTGTAGTATTTCAAGTTGGTTTCCTGAACCTCTTTAGTGCGTTCCAGATCGGCGATGCGCGGCCCGATCTCCGCCAAGCTTTTAGCGCGTTCGTCGAGCGCAGCCAACCGTGCCTTCAACGTCTGAGCTTTCGTGTCCAGCGCCGCCAGTCGTGCGCGCGCTGCCACTGGATCGACAAAGGCGTCCCGGTTCGACCCGGTCCCATTGGCCGCTGCAGCCACCGCCGTCAACGCCGGGTACTTCGCCTCCAGGGCACGGCGTTGCCGCGTCAAGTCATCAATCTGCGCTTGCTTGACCCGGACGGCAGCATTTTCGGGCGTATACCTGGCGAGCAGGTCGTCCAAGGTTTGCCGCAGGTATCCCAGGCGACTGTTCAGCACTTTGTAGTTTTCGACCGTCTCGGCGGTTGGTGGGGCCGTGGCCGGGGTGGCCGCCGGACTCGGGCCGGCTTGGGCCGGGACCATCTGATTGAAGGCCTCTACCCTCGCGTGCTCCTCGGCCAGGTCAGCTTCCGTGCTGTCGGCGTCCGCCTGCAGCTTCGCTTGTTCCACCGCCAAGCTCTGGGTGCTTTCCGCCAGGGAGATCACGCCGGCTTTGTCGCGCAAGGAGCGCAGGTCGGCGTTTGTCTGTCCAAGTTGCGCCTGCAACCGCTCCGTCTCGCGCCGCACGGCTTCGACGGAACCGGCCGAGCGGTGCACCTCCAAGTGTTTTTCGAAGTAGCGCCCCAGTAGCTGCTGGAGCACAGACACCGCCAGTTCGGGGTCCCGATTGTGATAGATAACCGAGATGATGTTGCTGCCGTGAACCGCGGTGACCTCCAAACCCTTTTGCAGTCGCTGTGCGGCTTCAGCCGCAGACACTGGCGCACCCGAGTTTCCCATCAGGCGTTGCGGACCGATGGCCTCGGCCACCTGCAAGGCGAGGTCCGTGCTGGTGAGGATTTCAACCTCCGAGTTCAGAATATTTTCACTCTGGCCATCAGGTGTCTTGACCGGCGAATCAAGGTTATCGAGGCCAGTGCGCTCTACCACGTACCTAACCAAAAGCTTCGCCTGCGACTCGTAAGCGGGCGGGAGGAGGAAGTAGACGCCTGCACCTGCGAGCACGCCGGCGAGGGCGCACAGCAGAAGTTTCCATTTATGACGAAACGCAATGAGCAGGACGTCATTCAATCCGAACCCGCGGCGTTCGTTTACATCTTGTTCTAACATGGCAAATAAGGCGGCTTAAACCGGCAGTGAAGGTGAGTGATTACTCAGTGGGTGAGGACCACCTGGTGACTGATGGGCGTCGGCGTTCCGCCAGCGCCAAAACGGCGGTTTCCACACCCCAATTTGGGAAGGATCGCGTGACCTACGAAGCACGCTCGAGGGTGGGAAGGCTGGGGCGAGTGCGGGGCGGTCGAGAGACCAACCCGCGGATCCCTTCTAAAAAGCGGTGCTCTTCATCTCGCCAGAGGTGCCGGCGGTAGATGGCCTGACCGCGGCGGACGACCGCGTCGGTCTCGACCGGATGTCCGGCGACCCAGGCGATCCGGGCAGCCAAGCTTTGAGCATCGCCCGCCTCGAAATGAAACAGGTCCTCTGGACCAAAGTAGTCGGCGACGCCGCGCGTGCGCGGCGTGATGACGGGTTTGCCAAGGGCGAGGTACTCGAAGATGCGCGTCGGCAAGTTGATCTCGGTGAAGATGGTCCGCAGGTTGGGAACCAAGCCCAGGTCGCACCCGGCGACGGCGCGGGCAATGACCTCCTGGGGCTGTTCGCCGAAAGTCTTCACCAAGTCGGAAACCCCGAGCTGCTCCACCAGCGGCAACACAACCTGGCGCAGGTACTCGGTGGGCTCTCCGTAGATGTGGAAACGCAAATTCGGGATCTGGTCGCGCAAAGGCGCAAGCGCTCGGACGGCGTCATGCAAGCCGTGCCGTTCCACCAGCGTGCCGTGGTACATCAACGTGAAAGGGCGCTCGACGCCTCCGGCGCGGACCACCGGTTCCGTCAAGGGAAACCAGCGTTCCGAGGGCGTGTTCATGACGATGCCGATTTTCTCGGTCGGACAACCGCGGGCCACAAACAGGCTTTGAAAGGCTAAGTTAGGCGTCAAAACAAGGTCGGCAAACCGGACGCTCCAACGCTCTACCCGTTGGAGGGCGGAGACCAACCAGTGCCCCGGCGAAAGGCCGTAGATGGTGATGAAGACCTCCGGGGTTGGGTCGTGCAAGTCGAGGATGACGCGGCTGCCGAGCACCTTCGCGAGCGCGGTGCTGAAGACCAAAAAGTCGGGCATGTTATGCACGTGCACCACGTCGTGGCGCCAGGGGAAGCCGCGGCGAGCCAACCACGCGAATGCCAGGCAGAGGAACACCAAATACTGATAGAGGTAGGCGAGCCGCCCGGAACGTCGCTTCTTCAGGGAAGAGCGAAACACCCGCACGCCGTTGATGACTTCCCGCCGCGGCTCGTCAGGCATCTGCTGCAAGCAGAGCAAGTCGACGACCATGCCGGCGGACGCCATCGCCTCGGCACTGCGACGGATCCGTGTGTCGGAAGGGTAGAAGGCAAAGGCCAACACCGCCGCCCGTTTCCCGTGCAGCGGGTCTAAAGCGGAGTGGAGCTTAGCCGGGGGCATAGGAGCCGTTTCCATTTTACGCATGGGGAGCTTCAGCGTGGCGCGCCGGCGACGGTCGCCACCGGCACGGGCGACGGCTGGCGCGGGCGCGCCTCCCGGTACCAAGCCGCCAGATCCCGCGGCAGCGCGTGCCAGAACACGCCCGGGTAAGCGTCGGTCAAATGGGTAAGCAGGTCGCTGTAAATGGCGGCGGGGAACTGACGTTCCGAGCAAGCCTTGCCGTCAAACGCGAGGTAATCCGGATGCACGTTGACCAACACCATCCCGCCGTGCGCGGCCACCCAATCCGCCTTGCTCTTCCAGAGGTCGGCTGACCGGTGCTTGAACAACAGAAACAGGGTCGAGTCTTGCGGCAAGGTGTAGGGCAGTTCTACATAACCTTGCCGAGGGGCGTCCGCCGGCACCCAAAATGGGAAGATGGTGCCCACGCCGTCAGGCTGCGGTTCAAAGGGGTCCGTGTCGAACGTGGACGCGTCGTATTCCAAGTGGAGCTCGCCAATCCAGGCGAGGTTGTGAAACATGAATCCAGCCCGGAAGCCGAGGGCGCGCCACTCGTGGAGGTAACGATTGATGGTCGGGGCTTGGCGGCGGAAGTCCGCCTCGGAACGGAAGAGCGAACCGTCGTGATGAAGGTCGTGAACGCCCACCTCAAAACCGTTTGCCCGTAGCCAAGCGAACAACTCCAACGGGGGCGGGTACTCACCTTCCGGGATGAAGTTGAACGATGAACGGAAACCGAGGTTCATCTCCAGCCGGGCTAACGCTTCCACGCGCTCGACACCCGCTCGCCCCTCCACGTCGTGCGAGAGGGCCACGGCGAAACGCTTGCCCTGGGGCCAGCCCGGCCAGCCTTCTGGGGCGACGCCGGCGCCTGGAGCAATGGGCCAAACCGCTTGAGCGTCACGGGCGGTGCGGGCGGCCAACCATCGACGGAACGCCAGCCGCAGGCGCCAGGGAACGTGGGGTTTGACGACGTAATAAAGGGTTCGGGCAAGACTCATGCCGGTGGGTTCGTGTGCGAAGTTGGTGGTTTGCGCAGTGCACGCCGCCACGCCGATCGGGCAAGCAAGAGCCTGAGCCCCGATTGGTCACCTTGGGAGCGGATACCTCGATGGCGAACCGACGCCTGAGGCCGGCGATGGCACGGCCGATATCCCCTCGCGTGCGGGGTTTCCACGCGGGCCAGAAAGGAACAAACCCGGGCGGCACCGCCGCGGCACGCGCGCCCTACCCAGAGGTGCAACTAACAAGGATGTGCCAGCGCCCGTACCCGTCGGCTGGACGCTACGAATCAGTCAAGGTGCGGATAGATCAGCTTGCCCGCCCACCGGTCAATGCCTGGGGGTAACCGGCGAAACATGGCGTGCTTGAGGCGCGAGGCCTTCCCGTTTTCTGGAGCCACCGTATGACCGTCGGCATTCCAACGCCAATACGCGACTTCTTCTTCTTTGGTGCCCCAGGTGAGCTTGAAATTGCGCAGGCCGTCGTTGTCGGCCGACGTCCGACCCAACTCCAAGGTCTCTGCGCCGGTTTCGGTGAGGTGCTGAATGCCGCTCCAGAGGGCCAGGTGACCCGCGCAGAGTTCACGAAACCGCTCGTCGGAAGCAGAAAACTTATAGAGCGCACGGGTGCCGACCCGCAGGAACATCGTCCCGGCGATCGGCAGTTCACCCCGTTTGACGATGACCAAGAATCCAAAATTCCGGCTGATCAGCTCCTCGTGGATCTTTTGGAAGAAGGCAAAGGATTGGACGGGCACGCCGAGTTTGCGCCGCGTCCGAACGTGCAGTCGGTAGAACTCGGACAAAGCGCCGTGCTCGTGGCTGATGCGCGTCTTGAGTTCGTTCCGTTCCGCCTTGCGGAGGTGTCCGCGCAGAGAGGATTTCAACCCCGCGAAGATCGCCGGCAAACCCGGGCGGAGGTCAAGTGAATGGCCGTAATAGCAGACAACGGGCTGGCCCGATGGGTGGAACAGGCCGGAACCGCGAACCTCGACGTATTTCCAACGACGTTCCCGGACCAATCGCCACCAGCCATCCAGGAGACCCCTGGGGACATCCGGCGTGAAGGTCAGTGGGCCGCACGCGTCACTGAACGGCAGGCAAACGCCCCGTGCGCCGGTCAACGGGCTGCGAACGTCCATGCACGGGATCAGAGCCAACGGATCGTCATCTCGAAGGATGGCCGTGTAAACCGGTTTATGCCCATAGGGCCCGGAGAGAACCCGAGCCCACGCCGAGGTGTGGAACACCGTCGCATCCGGGTGGGACCGCACCCAGGCGTCCCAACGGCCGTCTTGGTGCGGGTCGACGAGTTCCAGGCGCGCAATTCGCGACGGTTTCGCCTCGGAGAGACCGCGGGCGGGTGGGGCCTGCTCGATGGCAGAAGTTGCCGGGGAGGAGATCATGGACTCAGGCAGGGAGCGGGACGGGCGCTAGAGCGCGTCTGGCGCTTAGGTGGCGTCGGCGCCCCCGGTGGCCGACGGCCTTGGCCAACGTGCGCACCACCAAGCCGCGCTGGAAGGAGGTAAGCTCGGGGTACATCGGCAACGACAGGAATTCGTCCGCGCACCGTTCGGCGACCGGGAACGATCCCCTGCCCTGCCCCAGGAACCGGTAGGCGTCCTGCAAATGGATCGGCACCGGATAATGGATGGCGCAACCGACGCCCGCGGCGTGCAGCTCACCCATCACCCGTTCGCGCTCGCGGACCCGCACGGCGTAAATGTGGTAGACGTGGGAGCGGTCGGGCGCGGCCAACGGAGCACGGACGGCCCCGATCTCCCGTAACGCTTCGTCGTAGGCGGCGGCATGGGCCCGGCGGCGCGCGTTGGCCTCTTCGAGACGGCGAAGCTTGACCTGCAACACGGCACCCTGGATCCCGTCCATCCGGGCGTTCCAACCGACCATCGTGTGGTGATACTTGCGGATCTGACCGTGGTCGCGCAGGACGCGGATTTTGCTGGCCAACTCTGCGTCGCCGGTGGTCACCGCGCCGGCTTCGCCAAGCGCACCAAGGTTTTTCCCCGGATAGAAGCTGAAGCAGGCGGCGTCGCCCAGCGTGCCCACCCGCTGACCCTGGTACTCGGCACCGTGTGCCTGGGCGGCGTCCTCGATCACCGCCAGGGAATGAGCTCGCGCGACGGCGACGATGGCGTCCATGTCCGCCGGTTGACCAAACAGTTGGACCGGAATAACGGCCTTGGTGCGCGGGGTGATGGCGGCTGCCAACCCGTCTGGATCCATCGTGTACGTCTCCTCGGAGACGTCGACGAACACCGGTCTGGCACCGCAGTAAGTGATCGCCTCGGCGGTGGCCATGAAACTGTTGGGTACCGTGATGACCTCGTCACCAGGGCCGATGCCGAGGGCCAGAAGCACCAGCCAAAGTGCCTCCGTGCCGCTCCCCACCCCGATGGCGTGAGGCGCGCGGCAAAACGCTGCAAAGTCCTTTTCAAAGGCCTCCACGTGCGGGCCGCCGGCGAAGGAGCCTTCGTCGATGACCTGCCGGACGGCCTTTTGAAACTCGGCGCGAAGGGGCTGGTGATGGCGTTTAAGGTCGAGAAACGGAACTTTCATCTTGATGGGAAGTTTTGTTCAGGAAGTGGAGGATGCGTGCCGGGTTGCCGGCGACCACGGCCCCTGGGGGCACGTCTTTGGTGACCACGCTGCCGGCTCCGACCACGGCTCGTTCACCGATGATGACCCCGCCGAGGATCGTCGCGCCGGAGCCAACGGAGGCGCCTTTGGCGACACGGGTCTGTTGGCAGGCCCAATCGGCGCCGGTTTGCAAACGTCCGTCCGAGTTGGTCGCCCGGGGGTACCGGTCGTTGATGAACGTCACCCCATGGCCGACGAAGACTTCATCTTCGATGGTGACGCCTTCACAGATGAACGTGTGACTGGAAATCTTGCAACGTTCGCCCACGGTGGCGCCACGCTGGATTTCCACGAAAGTACCGATGCCGGTGTCGTCGCCGACGGAGCAGCCGTAGAGGTTGACAAAGGCGTGGATCTGCACGCCGCGCCCGCAGCGGACGTCCGGAGCGATGCGTTGGTAGGTGGGCAGAGCGGAAGCGTCCATAAAGGGGAGCAGTTAAAGGTTAGACGTTTAGCGTTTGCCGTTTGGCGCTAGGTTCCCGTGTGGGGCGCACGTCCAACGTTGTCCGGACTTGGCGGCGGGTAAAGCTCCTCGCCTTGCCCTACCATCCTTGGGCGGTGGCTGCGACCTACCGCAAACGGCGAATCGCAAACGTGAAACGAAGGACAGTTTAGTCGTCAGGATCCCGGCTGGAAAACCACGTCGATCCAATAGTTGGAGTTGGCGTAGGAGTTGGTCGGGAAAACCGACGCATTTCCATAGGCATAAACCCCATTGACCGTGGCCGGCGCGGTGAGTGGGCCGCTGGTTCGGGCCGAAGCGAAGTAGTTGCTATCAGCAACATAAGACCCGTCTGCGTGGTAGGAGACAACGTAGTTGCTCCCAGCCGCCAGCGTGATCGGCGTAGCTAAGGTTACCTGTTGCCATCCCGAGGCACCTTCACCATTCGTCGTGGCCGAAGCGAGTAAGACGCCATTGGAGTCCCACAAGTTTACCGTATGCTGCAGTCCAGCCAGAGAACTTTTGTAGAATCGGACCGCCAGGACTTTGCCGGCCTGCGCCGAAGTGAAGATCATCCCTAGCTCCACGGGGCTGTCCTGCACTGGCGTCGATGAGGCGGGCCCGTCTGTCGGCCGAAAGAGACTGACACTGGCGCTGACATTGAGCGAGACCGTGGCAGAACCGTTTCCGCCATGACCGTTATCAACGACATAGACGAAACTGGCTGGGCCGGTGTACCCATTTGCGGGAGTAAACGTCACCGTTTGACCGTCTGCGGACAAGGCGACGGATCCGTTGGTGGCGGTGTTCGCACCGGTGACCGTCAGGTTGTAGCCACTGGGATCGTTGTCGTTCGCAAGGAGCGCTGCCGTTGGAATGGTCAAGGGCGTGTTCTGGCTCACGACAAACCCGCCATCTGGGTTAGCGACAGGCGCGCCGCCTCCCGATGTCTGCTCAAAGATCACGTCGACCCAATAGTTGCTTGAGGCGTAGGTATTCTGTGGGAACGCAGCGCTGGTGCCATAGGCGAACACACCGTTCGTACCTGCAGGCGCCGTAAGCGGACCACTCGTGCGAGCCGATTGGAAATAGTTCTGATCTGCAGAATAGTTTCCTGACGTGTGATACGAGGCCACGTAGGTCTGGCCCGGAGCGACTGGGACTGGGTTGGAGAAGTAAACCTGCTGCCAGCCGCTCGCCGTCTCGCTCGTGAACGTCGCACTCGCCAATAAGCTGCCGGACGCATTCCAGAGGTGGGCGGTGTGGGTGCCGGTGTTTTGGGGCCCTTTGTAGAAGCTAAGGCCAATGATTTTGCCCGTGGTGGTGGTTTGAAACCGAACCCCGAGTTCCACCGAACTGTTTTCCGGAACCGTCACCGTCGTCGGGTGGTCGGACGCGCTGAACAGACTGAAGGTCGGCACGTTGACGGTGACGGTGACGGTGGCCGACTCGGTGCCGCCGTGACCGTTGGAGGCTTGGTAACTGAAGCTGCCCGTACCGCTGTAAGCCGGGTTGGGGAAGCCTGGGGCGGGCGTGAAGGTCACGGTCTGGGCGGAGGCGTCG
>CAXUNV010000004.1:0-1227 GCA_964252355.1 uncultured Chthoniobacterales bacterium
GCAGCGACGGCGCTGGGCACCACCCCAGCTCTGCCTGTGAAAACCGCCTACGAAATCCCCCCCATGCTCGAAAACGCGCCCTCGCGAGGCAAAAGGACCACCAGCGTCCGCCTCGAACATTTGGACCAGCTCGAGAAAGTCGTCCGCGAGTTTGGCTTTAAAGATCGCAGTCACTTCTTCCAGCTCTGCACCGATGCGCTGCTCCAGGCGCACAGCGAGTCCCGGCGGTTGGATTGGCCGCCCCGGTTCGTGGTCCGCGACTGACGCGCCAACGCAGGCGTTGGCGCTGCTGGCGGCCGTGGTGAGATCATCACCACGTGTTTCAGGGAACACTTTCCCGGTCGGGCTTTTCCGGTTGCTGGAAAGTCCCGCAGGTCGATACTACGCGGCGAAGCCGTCGCGCGGGATCTGCCTGACGCACGGCCTCACCCGCGACTCAAGCGCCCTTAGCTCAGCCGGATAGAGCACGCGATTTCTAATCGTGCGGTCGCAGGTTCGAGTCCTGCAGGGCGCGCGTGGACCTCGATGCGAACCCTGCGGGAGAAACGCGATTACGAAGCCTGCGAGCTTTACATGTTGGACCGCTCCTGGGGGCGGGGTGAGGCAACCCTCTCGGCGGAGGCGCCGGCGCTGCCCGATGCCGGAACGGGCGGGACGCCCGCGCTCCCCTGGTACCCGGCGGAGCCGCTCCCCCGCCTCACTCGTTGAGGGTCGCCGCGGCGCGGTTGGCCGGCATCTCCGGGTGTTGCGCCAGCGCCTTGCCCGGCACTGGGGTCGGCGCCGTGCCGCCGATGTCACCGTCGGAAGGCAGCAGCCGTTTGACCAAAGACATCGCGACGGCGAACGCGTTCGGCGTCAGGGCATGCGCCCAAACGCCGGCGGTCGCCTGCCAGGGTGTCACCAAGACCGGCTGACCAAAGCTGGTCGCATCCGCAATCCGGCGCGCCAACCGTTTGGCGTCGATGCTCGTCAGGGGCGTTTGCATGCCCCCGCTGAACCAATTGAACTCGCCGCGCGCATCGCCCTTGAACTCTGCGTGCAAGTGAGAACCCGTGCGCACCACGCCAGGGCAGACGGTCGTCACCCGGATGTTGTCGGGCGCAAGTTCCGCCTGGAGCCCTTCCGAAAATCCCACCAGCGCAAATTTGCTGGTCGTGTACGAAAGCATGTGCGGCACCGGCACTTTGCCACCGAAAGACGCGATGTTCACGATGTGCCCGCCCCCTT